>SBFL01000386.1 GCA_006227965.1 Bacteroidota bacterium
ACGGAAATAAAAGCCCCCGTCAACGATGTCCGTAAGCCCGATGGCATACCCGGCATCAGCGCCCCCCTGAGGGTGCCGAAAATGGTTACACCTCCTGCAGCACCGACTGTGATGTAGGTTCCGTTGTCGATTTCAATAGTGTCAAATTGCTCTGGAATCCCGGGAAGAGGCAGTGTGGGAACGCCGCCCTCGATATCCTTTGTGAAAAAGTTCCGAAATCCAACCGTCGGCCCCAGGTTTATGAAGGCATCTTCCTGCTTGAACATATAATAGGCATCAATGGCGATCATGAAGTCAGAGAGGTCTGCCGCATCTGAAGTGGGAAAACCGATAGCAGCTCCGACTTCAAAGTTTCCCTGGGCCTTTACGCTCATACCTAGGGCGAATACGGCCACCAGTGTCAACAATACTTTTTTCATGGGTTTAATGATTTAAGATTTTGTATAGAGATTAGTGAATAATTCAATAAAGAGGTCCCCCCCCAAAAAAAGGTTTCCCGTCAGATTGTTGTACTTCCGGGCGCTCTTTCCATATGAATTCTTCCCCCCCCTGCCAATAACCCTTGTGATTTTATGGCCAAGAACTACCTTTAAGGCATGGCCTATACCTATCCGGAATTTGCAACGGTCCTCAGCATCCGACAGGAGTCGGGCAAGCGCTACAGCATGGAAATTGAGCTCGATTCCACAGGCGGCCGGACCTGGGTGGTGATCCAGAAAAACCCGAGTCGTGCCAATGCCGAGGTTTCGGACCATACCATCAACCGCGTTTTAAACTACCTGCACAGGAACCGTGGAAAGTATCCCCGCCTGCAGGGGATCGGGCGGGTGATCTTTTTAAATCTGATACCATGGTATGAGACCTATTCGGACCGGCTGATAAAAAAGGAAAATCAGCTGTATGACCCTGAAAACCTCAGTACGATTGCAGCCTATCTGAGTTCTGGCGATCCCTGTATCATTGCCTGGGGCAACCCTCCCAAAGGACTGGCCTGTCCGTATGCGGAACTCTCAGAAAAAGTGCTGACCCTGCTCCACGGGTTCAGCAATTCCGTTTACCACGTGGGAGCCTTCACCCGGCTGGGCTATCCCCGGCATGGTCAGATCTGGGGATACACGGATCCGATGCGAAATATTAAATAAATGTGAAAGTGTACGAAAAGTTGTAACAATAATTATTTGATTTCGTCTTTATAGTATAAAGCCAATCAATTAATTCTCAACAAAATGGCAACCGTTCGTCTCAATATCGCATATAAATCCATCCTGGTGGGGGCCTGTCTACTGGCCAGCCTGTGGAATGCCAAGTGTGAAGGCGTTGATTACGCTGCCTCTACAAACGATGCCCATCCTACCGAGGCATGCTATGAGTATACCACAGCCGTTGTTTCGTCCAGATCCTGAATCTGGAGGACTGGTATTTACCCGCAATCAGGAGTTTTCTCCAATCACTGAAAAAATTTTCAGGGAATCTGGTTTTTAGCATCATCTTTGATGTATTCCCATTGGGAATTCCCCATTTAGATGTGTAAAATTTCTATTTTATGAAACAACCCTTATTAACACTGGCCCTTATGGGGTCGGTGCTGGCCTCCTGGTCACAGGCCAAAAATTTTATCGACCAGCCCTACCTGGAAACCTCCGCAAGGGCCGATACCCTGGTCACACCGGACCGGATCTTCCTGGAAATCCGTCTTCAGGAAAGCGACTCCAAAGGCAGGACGTCACTGCAGGAACTGGAACAGGGCATGGCGGCCCGCCTTAAGGCCATTGGGATCGATCTCGAAAAACAACTGACCGTCTCCGATCTCTCCAGTGATTTTCAAAAGTACTTTCTTCGAAGTCAGGACATCCTGAAAGAAAAGGTCTTCGAATTGCTGGTATATGATGCTCAGACTGCTGGCCGGGTGTTATACGAACTGGAACGCACGGGGATTTCCAATGTCCGCCTGGAGCGCACGGAGTATGCCGAGATGGACGCCCTGCGGGATACCCTGAAGGCACAGGCCGTCCGCAGGGCACAACGACAGGGACGCATTATGGTGGAGGCCATCGGGCAGAACCTGGGGAAGGCATTATATATATCAGACAGTGGGTTTACCGTGATCAACAACATGAAGGGAAGGGCAGCGGAAGTTATGATGTCCGCGGATGAACCGGAATCCGTATATGTGGCGCTGCCTGCAGATTTTGACAAGATCCGGGTAGAGGCCGGTGTTCAGGTGAAGTTTGCCCTGGAATAATTGTTGGGTGCCCGGTGGGTCCTGATAGAAGGTATGCCAGGTCACCACAGGCTGAAAATCTCAGTAAGGGAAATCATCGTAAATGACTTTGATGAGAATCGGATTGCTTGTATCCCTGGTTGTATTTTGTTCGGTCATCTTCTTGCTGGTAACCGGATCCCCGCTACTGAACCATCCGCTTTCAGAATCTCTGGGACTCCCCCTGGGAACCCTCATTACCTGGATGGGTTTCCTGAGCTTTCCGGGCATGCTTTATTTTGGATTTCCTGCCCTGAGAACTCCTGAGAGCAAGGCACAGCGGTTTCTGAAAAGGGCATGGATGATCAGTTTGGTCCTGGCACTGGCCTGGCCGTTTGTCAGTTTCTATCTTGCGGCCAACTGGTCCTTTTCATTCAGACTTCAGGAGGCTTTTCGCGGCAGTGACAGGGCGTCCTATTATTTTTGGTATCTGTGTACGGCAACTGCACTATGGCCTTTGCTGTTGCTGAGCGCCCTTATCCTGGAGCATCTGCTGGGAGGAGCTCGAAAGGGATGAGCTGCCTGCCGGTGTTTTAGGATTTGGTTGCCAGGTTTTTACAGGCATATTGATTAAATTGGTTGTAGGGGAGGGGGGCACTCCCCCCGGAAAATCCAAACGTGTATGTGCTACGATATCAAAGCGAGTCTGGAGGCCCAGTTAAAACGTGCCCAGCGCAGCGGGGATGCGGAAGCGGCAGACCAGATCCGGGAACAGTTGCTGCCCCTTACAGACCTGCCTCTCCATCATGCATCAGGCTTTGGCCATCCCAAAATGTTCATCTACACGGATACGAGCCCGGAATTTCCCGTTGTGGCCACCTGGGGCCTTGTGCCGCATTGGGTGCGCGACCGGGAGCAGGGTTACAAACTTTGGAACAAAACCCTGAATGCCCGGGGGGAAACCATTTTTGAGAAGCCCTCCTTCAGGAAGGCAGCCCAGGATAACCGCTGTCTTATCTATGTGGACGGGTTCTACGAACACCACCACCATAAGGGTGGGACTTATCCCTATTACATCTACCGCCGGGATGGAAATCCCATGGTGTTTGCAGGACTCTACAACGATTGGGTGGACCCGGAAACCGGGGAGGTGCTCACTACTTTCAGTATTGTTACCACGGAAGGGAACCCAATGATGGCCCGTATTCATAACAATCCGAAACTGGCGGGGCCCCGAATGCCGCTGATTCTCCCCGATGCCCTGGCAGACAGGTGGCTGGCTCCCCTGGCAGATGAACTGGATCAGAAGGCCCTTCAGGAGCTGATCCGTTCCTTTCCCCAGGACGCCCTTGCTGCCCATACAGTGGCAAAGCTTCGGGGGAAACAGTATGCCGGGAATGTTCCTGGGATAAGCGAAGAAGTAAGGTATCCGGAACTTGGGTAGCCAAAGAACAACCCGGCTATTCAGAGGGATTCCAGCTGATCCGGCGGACCGCTTTAATCCGTATATAATGTAGCTTCCACGTCATCCTTAAAAAAAGTACAGCTAAAAAATACCACCATGAAAATTACAAACTGGATTTCAGCCCTTCTCCTCTCCGCTGCCCTGGTCCTGGCCGGATATTTTATTGGAAACCTCCAGGTAAACGGAAAGAAATTTGACCGTTATGTCACCGTAAA
>SBFL01000024.1 GCA_006227965.1 Bacteroidota bacterium
ATGCCTTCCCTGAAATTCCCTTTGCGGAAATGCTCCTGGATGATATCCCGGGTGGAATCCCAGAAGCCTTCCGGGACCACCCGGCAGATACCAGCGTCTCCGCAGATTGTGAATTTATGGTCGTGGACCGCAATGTACAGCAATACGCCATTGGACTGGCGGGTGTTGTCCATTTTCAGTTCGTGGAACAATTCCCAGGCGCGCTCCATGGGATCTTTTCCCTGGCCGTATTCAAGGTGTACGCGGATTTCTCCGGAGGTATCCTGTTCGGCTACCCGTATCGCCTCGATGATTTCCGCCTCGTCCTCCTTGGTCAGGAATCGTTCCACTTCTCGCTTCACAGGCCCCGTTTAGTCGAATTCAAAATTCACTTCGGGAGCCTGTTCGGAACCGGGGTCGGCCTGGTAGCGAGGCATTTCTTCAAAGCCGAACCAGCCTGCGAGGATTTTGTTTGGAAATTTGGTAGTATGGATGTCGTAAATGTTGACGGCCTCATTGTAGCGGTTCCGCTCCACGTTGATCCGGTTTTCCGTGGATTCGAGTTGTGTCTGCAGTTCCAGGAAATTCTGATTGGCTTTAAGCTCCGGATAGCGCTCCACGGTTACCAACAGGCGCGAAAGGGCAGAGGACAATCCGGCCTGGGCCTCCTGGAAGGCGGCCAGTTGTTCGGCAGTGATATTGTTGGCGTCTATGGTGGTGGAAGTAGCTTTTGCACGTGCCTCGATCACATCAGTCAGAGTACCGCGCTCAAAATCAGCGGCTCCCTGAACCGTTTTAACCAGGTTGCCGATAAGGTCATTGCGTCTCTGGTAGGAACTTTCCACATTGGACCATGCGGTCTTGGCGTTGGCCTCATATTCCACGGCCGTATTGTTAAATCCTACAGCCCACTGGTAGATTCCGATGCCTACTACCAGGATAATTATCAGTGGAATTAACCATTTTTTCATTGTAAGTGTATTTAGAAGTTAGAAAATCGTATTAAAGTTGATCCTTAATCTTGATCAGCTCGGCCTTGACCCGCTCCAGTTTCCGGATGATCTCAAAGGTATCCATCGTTTGCTGGCGGTTTTCCTTCAGGTGTAGTTTGGCCCCTTCCAGGGTAAATCCCCGTTCTTTGACAAGGTGGTAGATCAGCTCCAGGTTTTTGATGTCCTTGGGAGTAAACTTTCGGTTTCCCTTTGCATTCTTTTTAGGCTGCAGCACATCAAATTCCTTTTCCCAGAACCTGATCAGGGAGGTATTCACGTCGAACGCCCTGGCTACCTCGCCAATTCCGTAATACCGTTTTTCTGGAAGATCTACATGCATTAATCCAGGGATTGATTTTCCTGATTCGCGTACCTGAGCATATTCTGGAACTCCTCAGGGGTAAGGCTGCCGTAATAGAAATTGATCGGGTTGATCCGCTGGCCATCCTTCCATACCTCGTAATGGAGGTGCGGAGCCTGGGAGCGCCCTGTACTTCCCACGAAGCCGATCAGGTCGCCGCGCTTCACTTTCTGACCTTTCTTAACATTGTACCTGCTCAGGTGGGCGTACAGGGATATATATCCATAACCGTGGTCTATGCGAACGTGTTTCCCAAACCCCGATGCCCGGTTGTCTGCCCTGGAAACCACCCCGTCTCCACTGGCGTATATGGGAGTGCCCCTCGGAGCTGTGAAATCCATGCCCCAGTGCATTTTGCGCGCCTTGGTAAAGGGGTCCGACCGCCATCCAAATCCCGAAGCCATACGTGTCAGCTTTTCGTTGTTGACCGGTTGTATTGCCGGAATGGCCACGAGTAATTTTTCTTTTTCGGCGGCCAGCTTTGTTATTTCATCAAGGGACCTGGATTGAATGACCAGTTGTTTCTGTATGATTTCCATCCGTCGGGTAGTGGAGATGATCATTTCAGAATTGTTGAACCCCTCCAGGGACCGATACCGGTTTACCCCGCCAAAACCAGCCCTTCGCTGCTCCTCCGGGATTGGGTTGGCCTCAAAATAGATGCGGTAGATATTGTTGTCCCGCTCCTCGATATTGGCCAGAACGTCTTCCATCTGCGCCATCTTCCTGTTGAGCAGTTCGAACTGTAACTCGTAATTCCGCATTTCCCGCTGCAGGGAGAGCTCTCTGGGCGTATTTAACAGGTTCGTATTGAACAATACCAGCACCCCGAGGAATCCCGATAAAACGGATGCAGTCACAAAAAGCAGGATGTTCCGTACTTTTTTGGACTTTTTTGGTTCGATCTTGCGATACGAGAGCGTGTCCGGATCGTAATAGTACTTAACCTTAGTCATGAAGGGATTTTATCCTATTTTTGCGGTCTCAGCGTCACTTAACAAATATAGAAATTGTTTGGCATACTGCTAAGTTTAAAATAAGTCCAGTTTTTCATATGACCTCCAAGGAATTAAGAAACCGGTTTTTGGAATTTTTCAGGGAACGTGACCACCGTATTGTCCCCTCCGCACCCATGGTGATAAAGGACGATCCAACCCTGATGTTCACCAATGCCGGCATGAACCAGTTCAAAGAGTATTTCCTCGGGGTCAGCAAACCAAAATTCACCAGGGTTGCCGACACACAGAAATGCCTTAGGGTAAGCGGAAAACACAACGACCTGGAAGAGGTGGGTAAGGATACCTACCACCATACCATGTTTGAGATGCTGGGCAACTGGAGTTTCGGGGATTACTTCAAAAAGGAAACCATCCACTGGGCCTGGGAGTTTTTGACAGCCGTCTGCGGGATCGACCGGGACCGGCTGTACGTGACTATCTTTGAAGGCAGTACGGATCCGGATGCCCTGGAAAAGGACCTGGAGGCCTATGCCATCTGGAAAGAGATCCTCCCGGATGACCGCATCCTGATGGGGTCAAAAGAAGACAATTTCTGGGAAATGGGAGATCAGGGACCCTGCGGGCCCTGCTCTGAGATCCACGTCGATATCCGTCCGGAGATGGAACGGGCAAAGGTTTCCGGGGCAGAGCTGGTGAACAGGGACCACCCGCAGGTAGTGGAGATATGGAACCTGGTTTTTATCCAGTTCAATCGGAAATCGGACGGCCAGCTCGAGACGTTGCCCGAGCGGCATGTGGATACCGGGATGGGCTTTGAGCGCCTCTGCATGGTCTTGCAGGGAGTGCAATCCAACTACGATACAGATCTTTTTACTCCCCTGACCAGTGCGATTGAACTCATTTCAAAATTCCGGTACGGGCACTCGGAGGAGTCGGATGTAGCGATCCGGGTGATTGCCGACCATATAAGGGCCGTCTCTTTTGCCATTGCCGATGGACAGCTCCCCGGAAACAGCGGGGCGGGCTATGTAATACGTAGGATCCTCAGGCGTGCCATCAGGTACGGCTTCACCTTCCTGGGGGCTAAAGACCCTTTTATGTACCTGCTCATCAAGGTCCTGGTACGGGTTATGGGCGAGGCCTATCCGGAACTGAAAGAGCAACAGCAACTTATAGAAAATGTGGTGCGGGAAGAGGAGATTTCCTTCCTGAAGACCCTGGAACAGGGCCTTACCCTCCTGGAGCAAATCATTTCGGAGACTCCGGGCAAAGAAGTGGACGGGGCCAAGGCTTTTGAACTATACGACACCTTCGGGTTTCCAATTGATCTTACAGCCCTGATCCTTGGTGAGCGCGGCTATACACTGGACAAGGCGGGCTTTGACCGGGCCATGCAGGCTCAGAAATCCCGTTCCAAAACGGCCTCTGAGGTTTCTCTGGAAGACTGGGTGGTAGTGCATCAAGGGCCCAGGACCGAATTCCTGGGTTATGACGAACTTCAGACTGAGATCCGTATACGCAAATACCGCCGGGTGGAAACCAGGAAGGAAGGGGCGTTTTACCAACTGGTCTTTGACCTCACCCCATT
>SBFL01000205.1 GCA_006227965.1 Bacteroidota bacterium
ACCGCGTTGGAGACTCGTTTGTTATAGAAAGTGGTCTTGAAGCCGGGGCCGAAATTGTTACGCATGGAACTTTCACAGTGGATGCCGCCGCACAGTTGCAGGGTAAAAGGTCGATGATGAACCCAAGAACCTCGACCTCGCAAAACACTATGAAGCACCAATATCCGGAGAAACTCTCCAAAGCCTTTCAAATCAGGTTACTAGAGGCAATCCCCTCTTACTTAATGATGAAGGATGCCTTTGTGGAAAGCAAGCCGGGTGCTGTGAGTACCAATGCCCGAGAATTTCGGGAGGCTATGGAAACAGCCGGTCGCTCAGGACCGGATGATGATGGAGGGGCTTACCTTTCTGAAATCCTGGAACGATTGGATGCAATAGAACTTTCGGGGGATCTTGAAGAACAGCGCAGGCACTTTGTAATCCTAAATGAACACCTAATAGCCCTGGCCCAAAAGCTGGACCTTTCCGACTCTCCGCTCTATGTACAACACTGCCCAATGGCAAATCAGAATAAAGGGGCTCTTTGGCTTAGCGATAATAAAGAGATTCGAAACCCTTATTACGGGGATGCCATGCTGACCTGTGGCAGTGTTATGGATTCCATTCAGTAGATACCGCCAACCGGGAAACAAGGAACTCCGATCTTTTGTATCTTTCCCTCAAACCAAGCCTTGGGGCTATGTACATTTGGAAAAAGGGAATGATCCTGCTATGTGGACTGGTGATTTGCGCAGGTTGCCGCCGGCGCGAAGTGCAGCCTAAGGATCAAAAGAATCTGCGGCCCAATATTGTTTTCATACTGGCCGACGACCTGGGCTACGGAGATTTGGGCAGCTTTGGCCAGGAGCTGATCGAAACCCCAAACCTGGATGCGCTTGCCCGCGATGGGATGCGCTTTACACAACACTATTCGGGAGCTCCGGTGTGTGCACCCTCCCGTTATATGATTCTCACAGGAAAACATGCTGGGCACGCTTTTATCCGGGGAAATGATGAATGGAATGAACGCGGTCCGGTTTGGGACTACAGGGCTGTGGCCCATGATTCTACACTTGAAGGACAACGCCCCATGCCTGGGAATGAGGTCTTCCTTTCCGACCTGATGCAGAAAGCCGGATATCGCACAGGACTTTTTGGCAAATGGGGCCTGGGGGCCCCGCATACTGAGTCCATTCCCACCGAGAGTGGATTCGACACCTTTTTCGGTTATAACTGCCAAAGACAGGCACATACCTATTATCCCCTTCACCTGTATCGCGATAGAAACCGTGTCCCCTTGGAAAATGATACGATCCCCCCGCACAGTACCTTCGAGGTCGATAAAGGTAATTGGGGTGAAGAATTATTTGAACAGGGAGATTACGCACCTTTTCGAATCTATAGTGCCCTGGAGGATTTCATCGGTGAATCTCCAGACAGGCCATTCTTTGCCTATTGGGCGACCCCTATTCCTCATGTGCCCCTGCAGGCACCCGGGAAGTGGGTATCCTATTACCGGCGTAAATTCGGCGAAGAACCCAGGTATGTTGCGGGGAAACGAAACGGATATTTCCCACACAGGTATCCCAGGGCCGCCTATGCCGCCATGATATCTTATTTGGATGCCCAGATAGGGCGGCTTATAGACACGTTGAAAAAAAGGGGGCTCTACGAAAATACACTCATTGTTTTCACTTCGGACAATGGCCCCTCCTATGCCGGGGGTGCCCAGCCCGAGTGGTTCAACAGCGGAGGGCTCTTTCCCGCTGGCTATGGCAGGGCAAAAGGCTTTCTGTATGAAGGCGGGATACGGGTTCCCCTTATCGCATCCTGGCCAGGGCACATCAGGCCTGGGACCGTATCAGACCTTCCCACGGCTCAGTACGATCTCCTTGCCACCTTCGGAGCGGTAGCAGGTTTTGAGCCTCCCGATCCCGCAGATGGCATCAGCTTTTTACCAACCCTTCTGGGAAGCGGTATGCAGCAACGACATGACTTCCTGCTTTGGGCGTATCCGGAATATGGCGGACAACTGGCATTAAGGGCCGGGGACTGGAAGCTTATCTGGCGTGGTCTTAACGATACAGACCTAAATCCGGAACCTGAATTATACCATCTGGGGGAAGATCCGCAGGAAAGAAATAATCTTGCAGAGAGCTATCCCGAACGGGTGGATAGCCTGCTACGTTTATTCCACAAGGAATACGAGGTGCCTGAGATCCCACTGTTTCGCCTTAAGAAATATGAATCTCGGTTCAGGGCAGGTCACTGAGTCTATCGGTTTCGTGATTTTTAAAGTGATTTTTAGGCGAGGTGAAACCACGGTTTTCCTTTTATAACTTTTGATAACTTTGGCTGTAAGGAAGGGGTTGAAAAACCTACTTTTATACCGGAAATTAAATTCAGATCATCATGTCAGAAAAGGCAGAACGCGTTAAGACACTTATTTTGGGTTCCGGCCCTGCAGGATATACAGCAGCCATCTATGCAGCCCGGGCCGATCTCAAACCACTAATGTATACCGGAATGGAACCCGGAGGCCAACTCACTACCACTACGGAGGTTGAGAATTTTCCCGGATACCCCGAGGGGATTGACGGTCCCACCATGATGGTGCAACTCCAGCAACAGGCGGAGCGATTCGGCACCGATGTTCGAATCGGGATGGCGACAGCCGCAGAATTTTCCGATGAGCCGGGGGGCATCCACCGGGTAATAATAGACAACGACAAGGTCATCGAGGCCAGGACCGTTATTATCGCCACCGGGGCCTCTGCCAAATACCTGGGGCTGCCAAGTGAACAGCGCCTAAGGGGTGGCGGGGTTTCAGCCTGTGCCGTTTGCGACGGCTTCTTTTACAAAGGACAGGATGTAGCCATCGTAGGGGGCGGGGACACCGCAGCCGAGGAAGCTTCCTACCTGGCCAATATTTGCAACAAGGTGACCATGCTGATCAGAAAGGATCACATGCGGGCCTCTAAAGCCATGCAGCACAGGGTCAAGAACCTTCCCAACATCGATATACGTTTTAATACCGAGGTCGATGAAATCCTCGGGGACCAGGTGGTGGAAGGACTTCGTATGGTAAACAACCAGACGGGGGTGAAAGAGGAGATTCCCATAACCGGATTTTTTGTAGCCATTGGCCACAAGCCCAACACGGACATCTTTAAGGGGCAGCTGGATATGGATCCCACCGGGTATGTCATCACCAAAGGTAAATCAACCAGGACCAACAAACCAGGGGTTTTCGCCAGTGGGGATGTACAGGACAAGGAATACCGTCAGGCAGTGACAGCTGCCGGCACGGGATGTATGGCGGCCCTGGATGCCGAACGCTACCTGGCCACCGTGGAAACCAAGGAACCGGTCTCCTGAGTTTTGGGAAACCGAATAAAAAAACCGCCTGATAAAAGGCGGTTTTTTTTATCACTTTAATTTACCCGTTTATAATTTTCCGAAAAGGTCCGGTTGCCCTCTTCGTCGTAGTGGATTTGACTATAGGTATCGTCCCCTAGGATCAGTTCAAAGGTGAATTGCCGGATCGTGTCCAGAGCCTTCATCATATAGTGGTCCCCGTATTCGATGACCTCGATAAGCTCATCCTGGGTGATTTCATAACTGCCGAATCCGAAACGGCCGATCGTATCGTTGGGGTCGGTCCGAGACCACATCACCTTCCCATGGTAGTACATTTTTACCTGACGGAACCCCTCCACCAGGTCCAATGTATCTATAATGTTCTGGCCATCGTAGTTATAAAAACTTATCTGTTCCCAGGTGCCCTCAATGGAATGCATATTTTCAGGGGAAGAGGTGCTGATTGCAGTGGTGGTAACAAAAGCGACTGCCAAAAGAGCCCACCCTAATACCTTTTTCATGAAATTGAGATT
>SBFL01000066.1 GCA_006227965.1 Bacteroidota bacterium
CCCCGCGGCGGTCTGATTCTAATGGGAGAAGATTTTGAAAACCCCTTTGACATAAGGCTTAAATCGGGAGCTTTGAGAAGCATGTCCTCACTGATCGACATGTCTGTCTTCCCCGGGAACCAGGGAGGGCCCCTGGAGCACGTGGTTGCAGCCAAGGCCATAGCCTTCGGCCAGGCCCTTACCGACAAATTCCTGCACTATATGATTCAGGTCCAGAAGAACGCTGCTGCCATGGCAAAGGCCTTTGCGGAACGGGATTATGATATCATCTCCGGAGGCACGGATAATCACATGATGCTCATCGACCTCCGCAACAAGGGTGTAACCGGAAAAGCTGCGGAAAAAGCCCTGGAACTGGCAGATATCACCGCCAACAAAAACATGGTCCCCTTTGACGACAAATCCCCTTTTGTAACCTCGGGCATTCGGTTCGGAACGGCGGCCATAACCACACGGGGTCTCAAGGAAACCGATATGGAACGCATCGTCGGGTGGATCGACCGTATCCTGCAGCAACCGGAGTCGGAAGAAGAAGCTGCAGCCGTAAAGGCGGAGGTGAATGCCTACATGGGCAGCTGGCCGCTGTTTGCAGGGTAGCCCCCCGTCCCTTATTCGAATACGATTCGGACCTCCTCAGGAATCCGGGTGGGCCTGCCGCTTGCGGCTTCCAGAAGTACCCATTCTGTGAGGCATTCGGCAATTTTCTTCCCGGTGTCTTCCAGTACCATATCTACCTTCCGCCTGGAAATGGGCCCACGGGATTCCGGCACAAAGGTGGTCAGCCGGAGTATCTGACCGAGGAGGGCTGGCTGGTGGTAGGTAATGGAATGGCTACGGACCACCCAGAGGTAGCGTTTGTCCCATTCGGGATTTGAGAGTTGGTCCCAGTGTTCTTTTGAGATGTCCTGTACCCACTCCAGGTATCGAATATTATTGACGTGTTCCAGAGCGTCCAGATCCCGCTTCCTAACTTGAACTGTTTTGCGATAGGTATTCATCAGTCCCTTTTGAAGATCCGAACCTCGAAAAGTTTGTCCCAGTTCTTTCCGGTGACGAAAAAGGTGTTGCGCTCCCGGTGGTAGGCCACCCCATTGAAGACATCCAGGTCTTTGTGCTGGGCAACCTGTTTGCGGAGCCCGCCGAAGTTAACCACGCCTTCTATGGCACCGCTGCGGGCATCTATAATCATCATGCTTTCTTTTTGCCAGACATTGGCGTAGATCTTGCCATTTACGTACTCTAGTTCATTGGCCTTGTTGAAGACCGAGCGGTTGGTAACGGTTTGGATTGCCCTTTTTTCTTCCAGGGTGGCCGGATCCAGTAACCAGATGCGCTGGGTTCCGTCGCTTTTATAAAGCTGTTCCCCATCATTGCAGAGCCCCCAGCCCTCCTTGCTTTTCCCGTAACGAAAAGTGCCTGTTTTCCTGAGGGTTTCGCGGTCAAACAGAAATCCTATGCCCTCCTTCCAGGTCAGCATATAAATGGTATCGCCAAGGATGGTTATGCCCTCCCCAAAATACTGCTTTTCCAGATCGAATGATTTCAGTACCTGACCTGTTCGGTAATCAACTTTCCGAAGGGAGGATGTACCGTTTCTTCCCGTGCTTTCGTAAAGCGTATCCCCGTAGAACTCCAGTCCCTGGGTAAAGGCATTGCGGTCATGGGGGAAGGTGTTGAGGATTTCATAGGTATAGATTTCGGGTTGCTCCCGTGCCAGCAACAGGATCTCCCTGTCCAGAATGATTGATTTCCCGTCTGAGAATATCCTTGCCTGAAGCGTTTTAGTTCCAAGTGAAGGGGAATTGAGGCTAATATAACCCTCCGCCCCGACAAGGGGGTCCCCGTCCAGAAAATACCGGACCGAATCCACAACCTGGTCGGATTTGTTCTCAATCCGTATGCCTACCTGCTGACCTGCCTGGAACTTTTTTCCTCCCTGTTCCAGATCTATGGAATAATTCCGGGCCGGGTCAGTTTCCCCGCATGCCAGGAACAAACTAAGGCCAACCGTGACAGGGATGATTTTAAGTGCGCTCATAGGTCTGTTTTGAAGGATACTCATGATTTTTCGGGTATCCGGTTGTTAAATAGACTCAAATGCTAAATTAAGCATGTATTCACATTGACCCAAACCCGAAAAGGTTGTATATTTGCATTCGGCAAGTCCTACACGACCAGCTCCTGCAGAAGCCCCCAGGGCGGGAACGCAGCAAGGGTATGTGGTCGTAGCGGTGCGATGTAGGTAGCTTGCCGTTTTTTTATGCCCGAAATTCTGGGAGGGGATTTTTTGAAAAGCGCACATCTTTTTACCTTGCACCCATGGATCTGAATCCGAAAGTAGTTCTGGTTACGGGAGGTTCTTCCGGACTCGGAAAGGCTACAGCAGCCTACCTGAGCGCCCGGGGGTACCGGGTTTATGGTACCGCGCGGAACCCCGAGAAATATGGGGATTCTGATCAGTTCCCCCTGCTGGCGATGGATGTTCGCCAGGAAGCCTCCGTAAATGCTGCAGTGGGAGAACTGCTGAAAAGGGAAGGCCGCATAGACATTCTTATCAACAATGCCGGTGTTGGGATTACGGGTCCGCTGGAGGAAACACCGCATGAAGCCGTGCTGGATGTTTTTGAGACCAATTTTCACGGCCCCTTGCGGGTGATCAGTGCAGTCCTTCCCCAAATGAGGGCGCAACAAGAGGGCTTTATTTTAAATATCACCTCCATAGCTGGCTATATGGGACTTCCCTTCCGGGGTATCTACTCGGCGACCAAGGGGGCCCTGGAACTGTCCACAGAAGCATACCGAATGGAACTCAGGGAATTCGGCATCAGGATGAGTTGCCTGGCTCCCGGGGATTATGCCACGAACATTGCCTCTGGGCGTTTCCACAGCCCGCTCCATGAGGATTCTCCCTACAGGAAGGCATACGGACAGAGCCTGGAATTGATGAACCGGCACGTCAGCGAGGGGAAAGACCCAGGACAAGTCGCCCGGAAGGTCTATCAAATCCTTCAGAAAAAGCATCCCCGGGTACATTATACCGTGGGCAGTCCCCTGCAGAAATTTTCACTTTTTTTGAAAAAAATCCTGCCGGACAAAATCTATGAACGCCTGTTGCTGAACCATTATAAATTGTAGTTTTGTCACATCCGGCCACAGGCCTGCAGCAACCATAAATAAAAGATACCGCTACCATGAAGTTTTTTATCGATACCGCAAATCTGGATCAAATTCGCGAAGCCGGGGAACTGGGTGTCCTCGATGGGGTTACCACCAATCCCTCCCTTATGGCAAAGGAAGGCATCACCGGTAAGAATAACATCCTGAAGCACTATGTTGATATCTGCAATATCGTTGACGGGGATGTTTCAGCGGAAGTCATCGGAACCACCTTTGACCAGATGGTTCGGGAAGGGGAGGAGCTGGCCGATCTGCACGACCAGATAGTCGTTAAGGTACCTATGATTCGTGACGGGGTAAAGGCATTGCGCTATTTTACGGAAAAGGGGATCCGGACGAACTGTACGCTGGTTTTCTCTCCCGGGCAGGCGCTTCTTGCCGCCAAGGCAGGTGCTACTTATGTTTCGCCGTTCATCGGGCGGCTGGACGACGTATCTTCAGATGGTCTGAACCTGATCAGTGAAATCCGGGAGATTTACGACAACTACGACTTCGAAACTGAAATTCTCGCTGCCTCAATTCGCCATACCATGCACATTATCGAATGTGCAAAACTGGGCGCTGATGTGATGACGGGACCCCTCTCTTCCATAGAAGGTCTGTTGAAACATCCCCTGACGGACATAGGGCTTGAAAAATTCCTCGCTGACTATCGCAAGGGGAATCCCTGAAAAGTAATCAAAAAGGTATA
>SBFL01000100.1 GCA_006227965.1 Bacteroidota bacterium
GGCCCACCGTGGCCACCTGCTTTCCATCCATCTTCAGGGCTTCCTCATTGACGGCCTGTATAAACCGGGCTGCCGCCAGCAAGGCATCCTTCCGCAGGTCCATAGGGGTGGTCCCTGCGTGGTTGGCCATCCCGCGCACCGTCACATCCCACCACCGAAGGCCCACAATACCCTCTACCACACCAATATCCAGACCTTCCCGGTCAAGGATGCCACCCTGTTCTATGTGCAATTCGACGAAGGCCGCCATACTGCCTTTGGTCCGGACAACTTCGGAGAGGCGGGTGGTGTCGCCGCCCAGGCGTTGGATCCCCCGACCCATGGAGTAGCCTGTGCTGTTCACCACACTCAGGGCTTCCTGTTTTAGGGCTCCGGCCAGCGCCCGGCTGCCCATGACCCCTCCTTCTTCATTTGAAAAGATGATGACCTCCAGCGGATGATTTGTTTGAATACCCCTGTCGTGGAGGGTCTGCACCACTTCGATGGCTGCCATAGATCCCACGCATCCGTCATAATTCCCACCGTGGGGGACCATATCGATATGAGAACCAAGGCCAATGGGTTTGAGACTGCCGAGGCGTCCGGGGCTCCTTCCGATTATATTTCCTGCAGCGTCCACAGATGTATGCAGCCCGGCCTTTTGCATCAGACCGATTACATAGGAACGGCCCTCGATATCCCCGTCGCTGAAAGCGACCCGGTTGGGCTGTCCGTCAGCATCCCGGCCGTATCCGGCCAGGGCATCCAGGCTTTGGTTGAGGCGGTGAACATTGACCGTGAGGCTCTGCTGGGCAAACAGGCCTGTAGAGAGCACTACCAGGAAGGCAATAAGATATGGTTTCATGGGTCGTATCGTTTATGAGTTTTTCAAAGAGCAGCAGCCAGGCTTCGATCTGGCTGGAAAGCGTAAAATGTTTCACCGCCCTGCCGGTGGCGGTGGAATTAATCATCCATTTAGATCTGCTTTTCAGCGGTTTAATGTGTTGCGGGGCTCTATCCGGGAAATGTCCTATGGTGCTCCTCATACTGCTGCACACCCGGTAATCTTCTGCATTTGGACTTTCCTTAATGGTAATTTGCTGCATTCATCACTGGCTTGTGCCCAAAAGGTATAAAATTTCGTTCGAACCTCCGGCTCAGTATTTTTTCATTTATTCCCGGAGGGGATATTCTGTACCTGAAATATTTATCCGGGTATTTTCAGGGGCATCCCTGTATCGTACCTTTGGCGCGCCAACCTGAATCTATATGGATCAGATTTATTTTGCAGCCGATATCCTGGGTACTGTTGCCTTTGCCATTTCAGGCGTCCTGGTGGCCATGGAAAAGCGCCTTGACCTTTTTGGGGTAGGGATCATTGCCCTGGTTACAGCTATAGGAGGAGGTACCCTTAGGGACATGCTTACAGGCAGTACCCCGGTGACCTGGACCACCACGCCCATCTATATGTATGTTATCCTGGGGGCAGTCCTGTTCGCCATCCTGTTCCAGAGCCGATTGAGATTTCTCAGGACGTCCCTCTTCCTTTTTGATACCATCGGGATAGGCCTCTACACCATGGTGGGCATTGAAAAGGGGGTGGAAGCCGGCCTGGAGCCTCTGATCTGTATCACCCTGGGGACAATCACGGCCAGTTTCGGAGGTGTATTAAGGGATATTCTCTGCAATGAAATCCCCGTGATCTTCCGGAAGGAAATCTATGCCACAGCCTGTATCCTGGGAGGGTTGGGGTATTTTCTACTACTGAAAACGCCTATTCCACAAGCTTATGCTTACCTGTCCGGGGTGGCCCTGGTGATAGGGATCCGGCTGCTGGCCGTGCGTTATGGGATTGCCCTGCCGGATATCTACAGAAAACACATCGGCTGACCCGGGACTATTCGATGACTTCCGCCTTCAGAATATAGATGTTCCTCATGGGCCAGTCCCCGTCGTCCACAGGAACCTGGTTAATGTCGTCAACCACATCCATTCCTTCGATTACCTTGCCGAAAGCAGTGTATTCCCCGTCGAGATGGTAGGACCCGGGGTTGGTGACCACGATAAAGAATTCAAATGGAGAGGCGAGCATATGCGGATTGTTGATCTCGCTTGACGGCATGGAAATGGTCCCCCGGTGGTGTTTATACCCCTTGCGGGTATCGGGTGGGAGCAGGTAACGGCCTATCTCCTTTCGTTTCCGGGATGTTTTCATATTGTCGGCATTTCCGCCCTGAATGATAAAATCCTTCACCACCCGGTGGAACATGGTACTGTCAAAATAGCCCTTCCTGGTGAGGTAAATAAAATTGGCTTTATGGTAGGGTACATCGTCGTACAGCTGCACGGTAAAACTCCCCTTGCCTGTGGTCAAACGGACCTTGTTGGCCCTGAGGTCCTGCTGGTAGTCGTAAAAAAAATTGATCGCATTCTCCTCTGTGAGCACAAAGGCATCCCCCTTGTCACCGGCTTCGGCCGAATCCTTTTTTACCTGAAGGGTATCCTGCCGGGCAGCCGGGGGGGCAGGTTCCGGCACTTTTTCTTTATTTTGCTGCCTGCACGCGGTCAGCGGAGCAAGCAAAAGCAACAGGCCGGCAACGTATCTGAAAAACGCCATGAAATTTGAGGATTTATCCAATAAGGTCCCAAAAATAAAAAAACTTCCCCTTCCGGGGGAGGCCGCCCATTTTGAGATGGCCCCCCGGATGCGTATCGCGGAGCTGAAAGCCCTTTCGGAGAAACCCCAGGGTTACCGCAGGGCCGGGGTAATGGCGCTGTTCTATCCCGGTCCCGATCAGCTGGCGCATTTGCTTTTTATCCTCCGCAACACCTATCCGGGAGTGCATTCTTCCCAGATCGGGTTCCCGGGAGGTCAGCAGGAACAGGGAGACAGGAACCTGCTTCAGACCGCACCGAGAGAGACCGAGGAGGAAGTAGGGGTACCGGGAGGCCGGATCCGTCCTATCCGGTCTTTGAGCCGCGTTTACATACCCCCCAGCAATTTTGAGGTGAGTCCATTTATGGGGATTTGCGAACAGACACCGCACTTCCGGAAACAGGACAGTGAAGTGGCCGAAATCGTTCAGGTCCCCCTTTCCGATGTACTCTCTGATTCCCATCTGGTTACCCGCAGGCTGACGACTTCCTATGCCGCCGATATTGAGGTTCCGGCCTTCCACCTCAACGGTTATATCGTTTGGGGTGCGACGGCCATGATGCTAAACGAGATCAAAACCATGCTCAGGACTTTCTTCTAGTCCTAATTTCGTACTTTAGCCCCCATGGGAATTTTCAAGAAAAATCCGTTTGGGCACTACCTGATTATCAAAAAATGGCTGATCCGGTTTATGGGGGTTCTCACGCATCAGCGTTACAAAGGCTTCAACAAACTGGAGATCGAAGGGTCTGAGGTCATTCGGGACCTGCCCGAAACCAATGTTCTTTTCGTCAGTAACCACCAGACCTATTTTGCAGATGTGGTGGCCATGCTCCACGTCTTCAATGCGAGCCTGTCCGGACGGGAAAATACCATTAAAAATGTAGGTTACCTGTGGAACCCCAAGTTGAACATCTACTATGTGGCAGCCAAGGAGACCATGAGCAAGAGCCTGCTTACCAAAATCCTCGCCTATGCCGGTTCAATAAGCATTGAACGGACCTGGCGCGCCGGGGGAAAAGTGGTCAACAGGCAGGTTAAGATGAGCGATATCAGCAATATCGGCAAGGCCCTGGGCGACGGTTGGGTGATTACCTTTCCCCAGGGGACCACAACCCCCTGGAAACCCCTCAGAAAGGGTACTGCCTTTATCATAAAGAACTATAAACCCGTAGTGGTCCCGGTAGTCATAGATGGTTTCAGGAGGTCTTTTGACAAGAAGGGACTTTTTATCAAGAAGAAGGGCATCCTTCAGCACCTGGTGATCAAGGAACCCCTGCAGATCGATTACGAGAACGAATCCGTGGAGGAGATCATCGAGAAGCTGGAATACGCCATTGAACAGCACCCCTCATTCCTGAAGGTGATTCCGGAAAAGGAACTTCAGGCCTATGAGGAATCACACCGCGAGCGCCGCTGGAGGCCCGAAAGGGATTAGGCTTCCATCCGCTTTAGTTCCCAGTAGTTCCGCTTCAGTTTACGCGTCAGCAGCCCATAGAGCAAAAAATAGATCAACCCCATCAGGGCCGTGAACAGCAGGCCCATGACTGTTACCACGCCAATTACGATTAATTTTAGTTTTTTAGGGTCCATTTCCTCCGCTCCTCCGTGCAGGTCCAGGGTTGCGACCAGGTTGTCATCCAGTGCCATGCCGATGATGAACAGCAGGAATATCAGCAGGACCATACTAAGGCAGAAGATCACGTAGTGCTTCACGGTCCTGCGGGTGCGGAAGATGCGATGCATCAGCTGGCCAGCATCGTCCAGGACGGTGATCTCCCGGTATCTCTTGTAAAATTGGTAGATGAAATAGATGGCCACGGTATACTGCACCACCGTCATGGCCATCATCCAGCCCTCAATACCCAGGCGCCTGGCAAATTCAAAATTACCCTGGTCCCGGACGCTGGGGATCAGGTAGAGCAGGTGGGGCAGGGTGAATTCAATGATGCTGATATAAAATATCCAGCGCACCAGGGAAGAGGATTTCTTCCAGATCATTTTGTAGATCTCTTCATAGGTAAGCCTGGGGAGGTGTTCTTCCCTCTGCCGCCAGTCCTTTTTCAATAACTCCAGTTCATCCATCATGACCTAAGGGTTGATTATGGTTCTGAGTTTGGTTTTTATCCGGTTCATTTTTACTCGGGCATTCACCTCGGTGATACCGAGGGTCTCGGCAATTTCACTGTAGTTCTTTTCTTCCAGATAGAGAAATACCAGGGCCTTGTCGATGTCTCCGAGCTGGCGGATGGCACTGTACATCAGCTTGAGGTGTTGTTCTTCGGTAGGGTCATACTGTTCGGTGCTGATCTTATAGATCACCGAATCGTAATCCCGGGTTTGCGGGCGTCTCTTGGACTTCCGGTACAGGGTGATGGCCGTATTCAGGGCAACCCTGTACATCCAGGTACTGAACTTGGAATCCCCCCTGAATTTCGGATAAGCCTTCCAGAGCTGTATGGTGATTTCCTGGAACAGGTCGTTATGCGAATCCCGGTCGTCCGTATAGAGGCTGCATACCTTATGAACAATATTCTGATTGTTCTCAAGTTCCGTGACGAATTGGTGCTCGAGCTCCTTATTCACTTCTGGTTAGTGGTTCTTAACGCATTAGTAGCCCCCTTGGGGGTTTTGTTACAAAAAAAAGGCATCGGGATATAACCCTCTGCCCCCTGGCAGGGGCCGATGGGATATTTCGGTTATTCCCTGTAATCCAGAGCCGGCGGCCGGTCTCCGAGAAGGGGGACGTATTGGAAGCCTGCACCCCTGCGATCCTCGAATTCCGCTTTTGCTTCCTCAATGGCCTTTGGATTGCTATAGAGGTCTATGGCTGTGGCGGCAAGGGTCTTGGCGGCCACCATCATTCCTTTGAGCCCGATGGTAGTCCCACCGGCTGCTACGGCCTGCCAACTGTGGGCGGGCGTACCTGGCACCCAGGTTGCAATCCGGATTCCGGCCGTGGGAACCACAAAGCTGACGTCCCCCACATCGGTGGATCCATAGGCGCGGCTTTCGGTCTTAAAGGGCTGCACCTCCCCGGCAACTGCTTCCTGCAGGGATTCCAGGCCCAGCGTCCGGGAGATCTCTGTAGCAAAGGTTTTTTCCTCAGGGGAATAGGATACCCCCCCCACCGCTTCGAGGTTCTTGTTCACAATCTGTTGAAGCCTTACATTGGGTAACAACTCGTATACTCCATTGACGATTTCGTATTCCATCTTGGTGCCGGTTCCCAGGGCTGCCCCTTCGCCTGCCTTGACGATCCTCTCGAATATATCGATGACAACATCCCTGGAATTGTGCCGGGCATAGTAATACACCTCTGCATAATCAGGAACCACATTGGGCGCTTTGCCCCCGTCCGTGATAACGTAATGGATCCTTGCCCGTTCAGGGATGTGTTCCCGCATCAGATTTACCATGGCATTCATGGCTTCCACCCCGTCCAGGGCCGACCTTCCTTTGTGAGGCGCCCCCGCGGCGTGGGCCGATACCCCGTGGAATCTGAATTTAGCTGATTTGTTGGCCAGGGAAGCACTGGCGCTGGCATCGTTCCGGTCACCGGGATGCCAGTGCAGGGCCACATCAACATCATCAAACAATCCGGAACGGGCCATATAAACCTTGGCACCGCCTCCTTCCTCGGCCGGACATCCATAGAAACGGATCGTACCCTTATGTTTACCCGACTCCAGCCAGTCCTTGGCAGCGATGGCTGCAGCGGCCGAGGCGGTGCCAAAGAGGTGATGGCCACAGGCGTGGCCGGCTACCCCTCCTGCAGATTCCTTCTTGGGAATTGCCTTCTGAGAAAGGCCCGGCAGGGCATCGAACTCCCCAAGTACTCCAATGACCGGGGCACCACTTCCGTATTCGGCCACAAAGGCCGTGGGGATCCCGGCCACCCCTGTTTCTATGCGGAAGCCTTCTGCTTCAAGGGTTTTTTGCAAGAGGGCAGAGCTCTGGACCTCCTGGTAGCCCATCTCGGCCCAGTCCCAGATCTGAAGGGCGATTTTTTCATAGTCACCAGATCTGGAATCCATTTTTTTCAGGACGTCCTCCTGGGCGTAAAGCCCCAGGACCAGCATTCCTAGCACGATGGATAATGTGTATTTCATGGAATTGGATTTTACGGTCCCTAAAGATACAACAACCCCCGTATCATCCAAGAGGCTTTTGACCGGGCTGAATTCAGGGGTTAAGCGATCTGGGAGGTATCAGGTGTTTCTGGGGTGGAAGGTGTTTACCACTTCCGAGAGGTGCTGCCGGTCTACATGCATGTAAACTTCCGTCGTGGTAATGCTCTCGTGCCCCAGCATCTGCTGAATGGCACGGATGTCTGCCCCGTTTTGCAGCAGGTGGGTGGCAAAGGAGTGGCGGAAAGTATGGGGGCTTACTTTTTTTCGGATTCCGGCCAGCTGGGCCTGTTGTTTTACGATGGTAAAGATCATCGCCCGGGTGAGGCGCCTGCCGTACCGGTTTAGGAAAAGAACCTCCTCATGGCCTTTCCCCGGCCTCCAGTGTACCCGGATCTGGTCGCGGTACAGGCAAATGTATTTTTGGGTCACCGGCCCGATGGGAACAAATCGCTCTTTGCTACCCTTCCCGCGAACCTTCAGGAAGCCTTCCTCGAAAAAAAGGTCACTCAGGCGCAGGTCCAGAAGTTCGGACACACGCAGGCCGCAGCCGTAGAGCGTCTCTAAAATGGCCCGGTTTCGCTCTCCCTCCGGAGTGGAGCGATCCACGCTGGAGATCAGGGAAAGCATCTCCTCAGGGCTGAGGGTATCTGGTAATTTTCGCCCCAGCTTAGGGGCTTCGATGAGTTCCATAGGGTTTTCCTCGCGGTACTGTTCCAAAACCAAATAATCGAAAAAACCCCTCAACCCGGATATAATGCGGGCCTGGGAACGGGGTTGCAGGGTTTCTGCAATTTGGTGTATAAAGGCCTCCAGGGTATTCCGGTCAATGTCCAGCGGATTATTCACGGCCCCGGAATCCTCTATGAAATCCACCAGCTTTAGAATGTCCCTCCTGTAGCTCCTGATGGAATTGGCGGCCAGCCCCCGTTCCAGTTTCAGGTAGTTAATGTAATCGGCAAGAGCATCTTTCCAATTCATGTTCTAAAGATAGGCCTTCGTGGGTTATGAGTAAAAACATACTGTGTGGTGAAAACAAACACCGTGACTTAAGGTATTGACCACCATATTTGGTGGCTACACAACATAAATAATCGATTGCCAGCAACCCTGAATATCTTTGGCACTCATTAAAATCTAAATTTGAGAATATGAAAAAGACATTAATGTTTTTTGCCCTTTTGCTTTCCGGGCTGGCTTTGCAGGCCCAGGAAGGATTCAATCTCGGAATTAACTTTGGACTGCCCACAGGGGATGCCAGTGATATTTCCGGCTTCAGCCTGGGGATTGATGCGAATCACCTCTGGAATGTTGCAGACTCCTTTGACGCGGGTGTTGCCACAGGGTTTACCAATGCCTTTGGGAAAAGCGTGGAGATTCTGAATGTAGAAGTTGATATTGATGATGTCCAGTTCCTTCCGCTGGCGGCGGCAGGGCGCTTCCATGTTTCCGATGTATTCAGGCTTGGAGCGGATCTGGGATATGCCATCGGACTTAACGAAGGGAATGACGGCGGATTCTATTATCGCCCACAGGTGGGCTATGGCATCACGGACCGTATTGAAGCCAATCTCTCCTACACGGGCATCAGCCTGGACGGGGGTACCTGGTCTACCGTGGTTCTCGGATTCATGGTAAACCTGTAAGCACCATAACCAAGTTATCAAAAAGCGAAGGGACCTCCTTCGCTTTTTTTTTTTTTGCTATGACCAGGATACTTACCTCCCCGGCACGTAGGGTATAAGGTTCAAACTTCGTACTTTTGAATGTGTGACCAGCCAGTCTAATTTCGATCCATGAAACTTATCATCATCAACGGACCCAATCTGAACCTCCTTGGAAAACGTCAGCCTGAACTGTACGGTAACCAGTCCTTTGAGGATTACTTCAGACAGCTGCAGCATAACTTCAGTGGAGTACAGCTCGATTATTTTCAGTCCAATATTGAGGGGGAACTGATCGATAAAATCCAGGAGGCAGGCTTTGCCTATGACGGTATCATTCTGAATGCCGCCGCCTATACCCATACCTCCGTGGGGATCGGCGATGCCGTAAAGGCCGTGGAGGCTCCTGTGGTTGAAGTACACATCTCCAACATTGCAGACCGGGAACCCTTCCGGCATGATTCCCATATCTCGGCCGGGGCCCGGGGGGTTATTTTCGGTTTTGGCCTTATGGGATATGAGCTGGCGGTTCGGAGCTTTCTTTAGGCCTCCCTGGTGCGTAAGAACCTGCTATCTGCATAAAATGTGCCGAAGGGCAGAAGGGAAGCCAGGATCAGGTAGAAGTATGCCTTGTTGCTCCAGCTGCGTTCCCGCCATAGCATGGTTGCCATGATCACATAGGCGATAAAGAGGGCCCCGTGCACATAGCCGATATAGATGTTGGGTTCCCTAATGCCAGCCCAGTACTTCAGTGGCATGCTCAGGGCGAACAACAACAGGTAGGAGACCCCTTCTGTCTGGGCCAGGATACGGAAAGACTTTTTCACGGGAAATAGTTTTGGTTAGAGGTGGATTACTTCATCATAGGCAGCGGCTACCGCTTCCATTACTGCCTCGCTCATGGTGGGGTGCGGGTGGACAGCTTTCAGGATTTCATGCCCTGTTGTCTCAAGTTTGCGTCCGACCACAGCCTCGGCGATCATATCCGTAACCCCGGCACCGATCATATGGCAACCAAGCCATTCCCCGTACTTGGCATCGAAGATAACCTTTACGAAACCGTCTGAATGCCCGGCAGCTTTGGCCTTTCCACTGGCGGAGAAGGGGAATTTGCCGATCTTTATATCGTAGCCTTTATCGCGGGCCTGTTTTTCCGTCATGCCCACAGATGCCACTTCAGGGGAACAGTAGGTACATCCCGGGATATTGCCATAATCCAGGGGCTCTACATGCATTCCAGATATTTTTTCCACACAGAGGATTCCCTCCGCGGAGGCCACGTGGGCCAGGGCCGGACCAGGAGTAACGTCTCCAATGGCGTAATACCCTGGGATGTTGGTCTGGTAGTAATCGTTTACGATGATCCTGTCGCGGTCCGTGGCAATCCCGATGTCTTCGAGCCCGATGTTTTCGATATTGGTCTTGATCCCAACCGCTGAGAGCACTATATCGGCTTCCAGGACTTCCTCCCCCTTGGAGGTCTTAACGGTTGCCCTGACACCCTTCCCGCTTGTGTCCACGCTGGTCACCTCAGAGGAGGTCATCACCTTAATTCCCGATTTTTTGAAACTGCGTTCCAGTTGTTTTGAGATTTCCTCGTCCTCCACCGGAACGATGTTGGGCAGGAATTCCACCACGGTTACCTCGGTTCCCATGGCATTGTAGAAATAGGCAAATTCAACCCCTATGGCACCGCTCCCTACCACGATCATCTTCCCGGGTTGTTTCCCCAGCGTCATGGCCTCGCGATATCCGATGATTTTTTTCCGTCCTGGGGCAGGCTGGGCAATTCCCTGCTCCTTGCACCGGTGGCGATAATAATATGGGCGGCTTCATACGTTGTTTCCTTCCCCCCGGCGTCCTTGACAGAAACTTTTTTTTTTTTTTTTTAAGTCCCATAGCCTTCAATGACTTCAATCTTGTTCTTTTTC
>SBFL01000075.1 GCA_006227965.1 Bacteroidota bacterium
GGGTCAAACCCAACCTGAGTGAAGTTAATGGCAACTTCCGCCAATTGGCCTGGGCCATACATGGTCGCATATCCGGTACCATTCTTAGTTCCCCAGGAAGGGGTCTCCACGGCCACATCGTTTACTTTGCTCAATATGACCCCGCTTTCGATGATGATCTGTCCATACCCATAGGTTGAACCGGAGTGAGCTCCGGCTATATCGTCTCCCCAGGTGAACGTGGAAGTTCCCCCCGGAGATGTACCGGGTACAAAATCAGCGCGGTCCACCCAAAGCCTAACTTCAACCGCATCTACGGCGTTACCCGAATAAGTAAACCCGAGAGTCATATCCCCAATCGTGGTAACATTTCCGAATTCATCGAATTCCCAGGCGGTGTGCCCTTCCTGATCCCCAGAATTTATAAATCCGGTCTCAGTCTTGGCGATCTCCGAAACAAAGAGTTCAAAATCGATGTAATGGCTTCCTGCAGTACCCAATGTGGAAATCATTGTGGTAACCCAGAGGTCATCAGTAATTTCTACTCCATCCCTCCGCATGTGTACGGCAGCATCGATTATATCCGTCTTGTCCGGAACTCTTCCGCTTGAAATACTCCAGCCTACTTGCGGGTTGTCCCCGTTCTTCCCGCCACTGAAAGCGGTCAGGTCATCGGAGGAGTCTCCGGTATAATCACGTGCATAAAAGGTGCTGTACCAAATATACCCGTCATTCACTGAGTAGTTGGGAATACTTTGCCTTAAATCAAAGGTGATATTATTTCCGGCCAGCAACTGGGCTGCATAGTCCATTTGCGCAGCGGTCTGTTCATCGACTACTCCGGCTCTGGTAGCACCCTGGAACCAGTCGTCCGCATCATACTGCTGCGAACCCGAATGGTTGTCACCTTCAATTTCAAAATTGGCTCCTATTCCCGTCTGGCCGTAGGATATAAATCCTGCCAGCAGAAAGACCGGGAAGAACAACTGTTTGAAAGTAGAAATTAGCTTCATGGTTAAAGATTTTGGGATTTTCTTGTTTAAAGTTTTTAAGTAGGATTCAGACATCCCCTGGTTCAGGTAGGCAGGTTTTTACATGTTAGAGTTACACCACCTGATCCCTGGGGTACTGTTTGGATCCCTTATCTAATAGTATGTCTTTGTGATTTCGGAGACGGGAACTTAAAAGGGTTGGATGCCTCAGCTTCCTGTTGGTCCGCTACCCCGTTATTGTCTGAATCACTGTCCAGATAGTCTGGAATGCCATCCTTGTCGAAGTCGACTGGCATCAGTCCATCTCCACTACCGGGGTGCTCTTCATAACGGTCATCGAGTCCGTTACTGTCGCTGTCCCTTCCATAGGGCTGGAGATACACGTAGGTTCCCTGGGCCTCAAAATTGTCAGGAATACCGTCGTTGTCCGAATCCGGGTCGAGGTAATCCGGGGTCCCGTCTCCATCCGAATCCAGTAAGGAAGGATTAAGGTTTTCCGATGCGATCAAATTGGGATTCTCGATAATGTCCAGAATACCGTCGTTATCGTCGTCGATATCCAGACCATCAGGTACACCATCCTTGTCCGTATCCGCTTTTGGATTAGGCCTTGTAGTGTACGCTTCGGTTGTAGTTCCCTGGACCCCTATGAAGGTCAGGCACAGAAGTATTAAGTAGAAGTACTTCATGGTAACAGGATTTGGGTTTCATGTTTTAATAATTCTTCGCGGAGGTTTTCACTTCCACGATAAGCTAAGTAGGTTAATGCAATCAGATCATACTGACCTGACTACACTGCTAAATTATTGCATGTCTTAGAGCGGGGCACCTATCCCTTAAAGTGTTTCCCAAAAATTGGTTGACAGGATTTGAATTATCGATTATTGGTTAAATTGAAAATCGGGCCGTGCCGTTTATCGATAAGATTGACACTTATCTTATTCAGGCGAATTACGCCTCGTCTGCTAATGTTGCATTTCGTCGATCCCTCCACTGCAATACTTCCCGCACCCGGTGCGCCTGAAAATGGAATTCGGGAAGTTAACTGGCGCAGAAAAATCTGGAATGCCTTTTTTTGATACTTTTGCGCAAATTTGCCAGAGTTGGATTTTAAGAAGGAAATAGAAAGAAGAAGGACCTTTGGGATCATCTCCCACCCCGATGCGGGGAAGACCACCCTGACGGAAAAACTCCTCCTTTTCGGAGGGGCTATTCAGGAAGCCGGGGCGGTCAAGAGTAACAAAATAAAAAAAGGAGCTACCAGTGACTTTATGGAGATCGAACGGCAGAGGGGGATCTCTGTTGCCACGTCGGTACTCGCTTTTATATATAAGGATAAGAAGATCAATATCCTTGATACTCCGGGACACAAGGATTTTGCAGAGGATACCTTTCGCACCCTTACAGCGGTAGACAGTGTGATCGTCGTGATAGACGTCGCCAAGGGGGTGGAGGAACAAACCGAGAAACTGGTAGAGGTATGCCGCATGCGGAATATCCCTATGATCGTGTTTATCAACAAACTGGACCGCGAAGGGAAAGATGCCTTCGACCTGCTGGACGAAGTGGAACAAAAGCTCGGCCTGCAGGTAACGCCGTTGAGCTTTCCCATCGGCATGGGCTATGATTTTCAGGGGATTTATAACATTTACGAGAAAAACATCAACCTTTTCAAGGGGGAAAGCAAAAAAAGGATTGCCGATACCATCTCCTTTGACGACCTGTCCAATCCTGAGCTGGAAAAACTCATAGGAGATAAGGCCGCAGCCCAGCTCAGGGAACACCTCGAGCTTGTAGAAGGCGTTTACCCTTCCTTTGACAGGGAAAGCTACCTGGACGGTTCTCAACAACCTGTTTTTTTTGGATCCGCCCTGAACAATTTCGGCGTGCGGGAACTCCTGGATTGTTTTGTGGACATCGCCCCTGCACCACGCCCCAAAAAAGCGGAGGAGCGCATCGTTAAGGCAGAGGAGTCTAAAATGAGCGGGTTTGTCTTTAAGATCCATGCCAATATGGACCCGAAACACCGGGACCGCCTGGCCTTTGTCAAAATAGTTTCCGGGACCTTCGAAAGGAATAAGCCCTACCTTCATGTCCGTCTGGGAAAACAACTGAAGTTCTCCAGCCCGAATGCCTTTTTTGCTGAAAAAAAGGCTGTGATTGACGAATCGTTCCCCGGGGATATTGTAGGCCTCCACGACACGGGGAATTTCAAAATCGGGGATACCTTGACCGAAGGTGAAGCATTACACTACAGGGGTATTCCTTCCTTTTCACCCGAGCACTTCAGGTATATCAACAATGCGGACCCGATGAAGGCAAAACAGCTCGCCAAAGGGATTGACCAGCTGATGGATGAAGGGGTGGCCCAGCTGTTTATCCTGGAACTCAATGGCAGAAAGGTTATTGGTACCGTTGGGGCCCTGCAGTATGAGGTTATCCAGTACCGCCTTGAGCATGAATATGGAGCAAAATGCACCTATGAACCCTTTCCAGTCCACAAGGCTTGCTGGGTAGATCCCGAAGACCCCCAGGGTGATGAATTCCAGGAGTTTTTGAGGGTGAAGCAGAAGTTCCTGGCCAGGGACAAGCAGGGACAGCTCGTATTCCTTGCGGATTCTGCCTTTTCACTCCAGATGGTCCGGCAGAAATATCCTAGTGTACACCTGCATTTCACCTCGGAGTTCAATTGATGTGAGGTTTTTGCAGGGAGTAGGGGTATCTTGACTATGGGGGGTGGGGGTACCCCCTAAGCCGTAAAGGTTTAAGGAATCTTCATCAATTGAATAATTATCTCCCGCATCTGTATCAATTAGATAGTAAGGGGCCAGACCACTAATTCCCTCCCAAAAACCCTTGCCAGATAGCGGCCTGTAAGTCCGTCTTT
>SBFL01000112.1 GCA_006227965.1 Bacteroidota bacterium
AACCGGTTGGCGAGCCTCCCGGTGTAATAGTTGGCCAGCGCCTTGCTAAGGCCAAATGCCACGATAAAGGAAAGCACAGCACTGTGGGAGGTTACCCCGAAGGATTCTTCCGCGAACTGGGGGAAAATACTCCGTTCCAGGCCTACCATGCCCCCCACGAAGGCGTTGATGACCACCAGCAGGGTAAACTGTTTCCAGTTCTGCTTCAGGCCCAAACGGATCTCATCGGGAAAAGTTCCTTTCAAACGGGATTATTTGAGAGAAGTTCCAAAATACAAAATCCAAACCTGCCAGCAGGCATTCTTAAAACTTTCAATGGGTCCCAGTGAATTCTTTTGTGGCAACCGCCTCCACTAACTACCTGTTTATAAACATTTCTATTTATGATGACGCTGCTTTTCAGACCCTACAGAATTGATCAAAATGAGTTGATAACTTTCTGAATATTCGAACCTAGGAATTTCATGGATTCTCAGATAGAATCAACCCTTGAACTTTGAACCTTGAACCCGTGAGTAGCAAATCCTACTGCCAACTGCTACTGCCAACTTTTTCCTTCAGGAAGACCCGGTCTTCTTCGCTTTCAGCAACCTCTTGATCTCGTTGAGTTTCATCAGGGCCTCCACCGGGGTAAGGCGGTCGATGTCCAGATGGAGGATTTCATCCCGGATCTGTTCCAGCAGGGGGTCGTCCAGCTGGAAGAAACTCAGCTGCATCTCCGCATCGGAAGGGGAAAGTTTATCGCCCAGTTCCTCCCCCGAGTGGGATTTTTCCAGTTTTTTGAGCATTTTTTCGGCCTTGCTTACTACGGCCTGGGGCATTCCCGCCATACGCGCAACATGGATCCCGAAGCTGTGGTGGCTGCCTCCCGGTTCCAGTTTGCGAAGGAAGAGAACCTTGTCTTTTAATTCTTTCACGGAGACGTTAAAATTCCGGATGCGGGAATAGGTTGCCGCCATTTCGTTCAGCTCGTGGTAGTGGGTGGCAAAGAGTGTCTTGGCCCGGTTGGGATGTTCGTGCAGGAATTCTGCAATGGCCCATGCGATGGAGATCCCGTCATAGGTGCTCGTTCCCCGTCCGATTTCATCGAGCAGGATCAGGCTGCGTTCCGACAGGTTGTTCAGGATGGAGGCTGCCTCGTTCATCTCTACCATAAAGGTGGATTCACCCAGGGAAATATTGTCGCTGGCGCCCACCCGTGTAAAGATCTTATCCACGATGCCCAGCGTCGCGGACTCGGCCGGAACGAAGCTTCCGGTTTGGGCCAGCAGCACGATCAGGGCGGTTTGCCTTAGGATGGCGGACTTACCGCTCATGTTCGGCCCTGTAATCATGATGATTTGCTGGTCCTCACGGTTCAGCAGCAGGTCGTTAGGGATGTAGGACTCCCCCGGGGGGAGTTGGCGTTCGATCACCGGATGGCGTCCCTGAATGATGTTGAGGTCTGTCGCATCTGTCATCTGCGGGGCTGCATACCGGTTTTCCCTGGCGAGCTCTGCAAAGCCACACAGACAATCCAGCCGTGCCACAAGCCTGGCATTTTCCTGCACGTGCTGTATGTATTCCTGCATCCAAACCACCAGTTGCTCGAACAATTGCTGTTCCAGTTGCAGGATACGGTCTTCCGCCCCCAGTATCTTGGCCTCGTACTCCTTTAGTTCTTCGGTGATATAGCGCTCAGCATTTACCAGGGTCTGTTTGCGGAGCCATTCCGAAGGGACCTTGTCCTTGTGCGTATTTCTAACCTCTATGTAATACCCAAAGACATTGTTGGAGGCAATTTTCAGAGAAGGGATGCCCGTACGGTCCGATTCCCGCTTCAGCATCTGGTCCAGATAGTCCTTACCGGAACGGGCAAGGCCCCGAAGTTCATCCAGTTCCTCCGAGAACCCTGGGGCTATGGTATCTCCCCTGCCTATGCCGGCAGGTGCTTCTTCCAGCAGTACCATTTTAATGCGGTCCCGCAGGGCTTCACAGGGATCGATGGCCTCTCCCAATCGGGACAGGGCGGGTTCTCCCACCGGGGTGATCTTTGATTTAAGTGGCAGGAGCGTTTCCAGGGCATTCTTTAACTGTACAGCCCCCCTGGGACTTACCTTGCCTGCTGCCACCTTGGCGATCAGCCGTTCCAGGTCGCCCATCCGGCGAAGGTGCCCCTGAACGCTATCTAACAGGGAATCGTTTTCGACAAAATACCCGACTATCCTATGGCGTTCCCGGATGGGGTCCAGTTGCTTTAGGGGCAAAGCCAGCCATCGTCTCAGAAGTCGCCCGCCCATGGGAGAACAGGTCCTGTCTATCACTTCCAGCAGGGAGACCCCGCGTGTTTCCCGCGTTTGGAAAAGTTCAAGGTTCTGCAGGGTAAAGCGGTCCATCCAGACGTAGTCCCCGGCGGAAAGCCTCTTTAGGGCCGTAATGTGGCTCAGTTGCCGGTGCTGGGTTTCCATCAGGTAGTGCAGGACAGCTCCCGCAGCGATCACCCCCTGCGACAGGGACTCAACCCCAAATCCTTTAAGGCCGGAGGTCTTGAAATGACCCGTCAGCGTCTCCCGGGCATAGTCTTCTTGGAAGACCCAGTCCTCCAGCAAAAATCGGTGGTATTCCGGCCCGAAGCCATCCCCGAAATCCGCTTTGTGCTTCTTGGAAACAAGTACTTCCTTGGGGCTGAAATTTTGGAGCCACTTATCTATATCCTCCCGACTGCCTTCGGCCAGGAAGAATTCCCCCGTTGAAATATCCAGGAATGACACGCCCATGCGGGTCGCACCAAAATGCACGGCGGCCAGGAAGTTATTGGATTTTGCCTGAAGCAGTTCGTCGCTCAGGGATACTCCCGGTGTCACCAGCTCAGTTACGCCCCTTTTGACAATCGTCTTGGTCTGTTTGGGGTCTTCCAGCTGATCGCAGATCGCCACCCGCTGTCCGGCCTTGACCAGTTTGGGCAGGTAGGTGTTCAGGGCATGGTGGGGAAAACCGGCCAGGGCCGTTTTGTCTCCCCCGTTATTGCGCTGGGTAAGTACAATATCCAGGATGCGGGCTGCCTTTTCCGCATCCGGGCCGAAGGTCTCATAAAAATCGCCCACCCGGAAGAGCAACAGTGCATCAGGGTACTTGGCCTTGATGCTGTTGAACTGCTTCATAAGGGGGGTGGTTTTCTTGCCTTTGGCAGCCACAGGGTTCTTTTTTGGGTAAAGACGAAAATAACAGATTCCCCTGCCTTTCCCAACGGGTGTTGATATCTATGGAAAACTTCCCGCAGTCCTGTTTCAGTACCTTCTTTGTACTTTTGACCCAAAGATTCGAGGGGAATGCGAAAACTTAAAAATGAAGAACTGGGGCGCCTTGACGCGGATGCTTTCAAAGAGGCGCTCAAGACGCCGGTGGTCCTGGTACTGGACAACATCAGGAGCCTCCATAACGTGGGGTCCGTTTTCCGATCGGCGGATGCCTTTCGTATAGAGAAGATCTACCTGTGCGGGATCACGGCCGCGCCTCCCCACAAGGATATCCGTAAAACCGCCCTGGGTGCCACTGAGACCGTGGCCTGGGAGTACCGGGAAAATACCGTGTCCCTGCTGGAATCCCTCCGGGATACCCATGAGTGCTGGGCTGTGGAACAGGCCGATGGCTCAGTCTCACTTGAGGAATTTCAGCCGGATCTCACAAAGCGCTACGCCTTCGTTTTAGGCCATGAGGTCAGGGGCGTTTCCCAGGAGGCGATCAACTCCTGCCGGGGAGTGGTGGAAATTCCCCAGCAGGGAACCAAGCACTCGCTGAACATCGCTGTGGCTGCCGGGGTAGTGCTTTGGGACTTTTGGTGTAAGATCAAAAAAAAATCCCCGGCCTGAGAGGGCC
>SBFL01000251.1 GCA_006227965.1 Bacteroidota bacterium
CTCCCTTTGCTGCATCCTTCATGCCTTCAACTTCATAAATGCTCCCAAAGCTATAAAACGCAACCAGCAAGGCGGCAAGAGGCGGCAACAGGATCCATCTCTTTTTTAGGGACCATAAAAGAACCAGGACCAGGTTTCCGGCCATCAGCCATGGTACCCCGATACTCAAGGCATCAAAAAGCGGAAACAGTGGATAATAATAAGCCAGGCAGGACAGCAGCAGTGAGCCGGACAGGATCCAGGTAAGGTACAAAACTGCTTTTTTGATGAGGTTTTTCAGGAACACGGTTATTCTTCTTCCTTCCCGGCCTTGAACAAAAAGTCTTTTTCGGCCTTGGTAAGGCTGTCGTACCCGGACCTGCTTATCTTTTCCAGGATTTTGTCAATCTTGCGCTGCCGGGTTTCCTTTTCGTAATCAATCTTCGCCTCACGGCTTTTTTGTTTTTTGTAGACCGTCTTCATAGGGGCTTTTTTCTTTCCATCGAAAAGATCTCCGATTTGATCCAGCAGGCGGGAAAAACCGGCTCCCATATCCTTGCCTTCCAAAGATTTGCGGGCATAGAGGTAACCCAGAAGGGCTCCTCCCAAATGAGCTATCCGGCCTCCGGCGTTGTCATTCAAAGGAATAAATGCGAGGTCCAGCAGCACAAAAAAGACCCCGATGTGCCACAACTTCACGTTAAAGAAAATCACCCGCACCTCCTGCCGGGGAATATAGGTGCAAATGAAAATCAGCACAGCCATAACCCCGGCCGAAGCCCCGATAAGCGGAGACTGGCTGCCGTCAAAAGCAGGGAACAGGTTATAGGCGAGCAGGAAAAACGCCCCCCCGAGCATCACCCCCAGGAAATACACATTGACGAAGCGCCTGGGGCCAAAGTAATTAAAGAAGATACGCGCCACGTAATAGAGCAGCAGCATATTGAAAAAAATATGCATAAAGCCCCCGTGCAAAAAAGAATAGGTGATAAGGGACCAGGGTTTTAAAATAAAGTCCGAAAAATCCCTGGGCAGTTCAAACCAGCCTTCCAAAGACCAGGGCTGCAACTGAAACAGGAATGTCATCAGCCTTACCAGCAGGAAGACCACCACATTGATGACGATAATCTTTTCGGCTATGTTAAGCCTCGAGAACTGGTATTTCAGATTGGTCTGGTCCATCTACAGATCCCAGCGGTTTTTATTGAACTGATTCTTTTTCCAGTACCACATCATTATGAAACCGAACAAAGCCCCGCCCACGTGAGCAAAATGAGCAATCCCGGCCCCGAAGATCGAATACCCGGTGACACCTGAGAACAGGTCGAGCAGGATCAAAGCGGGAATAAAATACTTCGCCTTGATGGGAATGGGCAAAAATATCAAAAATAGTTCGCTGTTCGGGAATAGCATACCAAAGGCCACCAGGATTCCGTAAATAGCTCCGGAAGCCCCAACAGCAGGGGTGAAAAAGGAATCCAAAAAGGAGTTTACCACTCCTGGCGGACCTGCCTGCAACCAGCCTTCATTATACTTTCCTTCGCTGAGCAGTTCAAAAATCTGGGATTCCGGAACGCCCGCTGAAGTGAGCACATCTAATCCCTGTTTTACGTGGTAGTAATTCACTCCCGAATGGATCAGGGCGGCCCCCAGACCGGCAGAAAAATAGAAGAAAAGGAATTTTTTTGTGCCCCACATCCGCTCCAACGGGGACCCGAAGGCCCAAAGGGCGTACATATTAAACAGAATATGCATCAGCCCCCCGTGCATGAACATGTGCGAGACTACCTGCCAGATCCGGAAATTAGGGTTCTTCGGGTACCACAGTGAGAACCATTCATAAAATAAGTCTCCATATAGGGAAGTCGCTATAAAGAACAGCAGGTTGATGATCAGCAAATGCTTTATGCCCTCGGTAATTCGTCCCATTTAGTCTAGTTTTTTCTCGAGTTCCTCCACCGACAGGGTGGTGTGTATTTTTTTGTTAAACGGACTCCACTGCGTTTCCCTGCAGGCAAAGAGATCATTTATCAAGGTCTGGCGCGAAAGCGCATCCAGGGGTGTTCCCGGCCGGGTCGCCACAGAGCGGGCGAGCAACCGTGCCATTCGGTCCCCTTCGGAATACACCATTTCACCGTCCTGGTACTGCCACCGGGCAATCAAACCGTCGAGCAGTCCTGCTACTTCAGATTCCGGGATCAGCACGGGTAGCGCAATGATCTCCAAAGAGGATTTCTTCCGGCCACCAAAACGGAACCCCATAGCCTGCAGGGATTCAAACATCTCCTCCACCACCTGCATCTCCCCGGGGCTGAATTCACAACGAAGCGGGAATAAAAGGGTTTGGGAGGCAGGCTCACTCAGTGAAAGGTTTTCCAGGAATTTCTCGTAAAGAACACGCTGATGGGCGCGTTGCTGGTCAATGAGCAACAATCCTGATTTCACCCGGGTGAGGATAAACTTTCGGTCTACCTGAAGTGAAAAAACATCATTTACACCCTTTAAACTGTCAGGTTCAAAAAGGGATGCCGTCCGGACATCCGATTCAACCACCCATTCCGATTGTTCGCCAACTTCCCCTGCCGGGGCTTCCAGACCCTCATAAAGGGCCTCCCAGCCACCTGGAAGGGCTTTTTTATACGTTTTTGTCGGCCCTGAGGACCCGGTGTCCGAAAACGGGTTGAAATTCCTGTCTACGGTGACCTCTGGCATAACTGCCCCGCGATCCTTGTATTCATAGGGGGTTTCCAGGTTCTGGTCGTGTTCGAAATCAAGCACGGGCCTGATGTTGAATTGCCCAAGGCTGTGTTTGATGGCAGACCTCAGAATGGCGTAAAGGCTCTGCTCATCCTCGAACTTGATCTCCGTTTTGGTTGGATGGATGTTGATGTCGATCGAATCCTCGGGTACCTGCATGAAAATGAAATAGCCCGGAACCGTGTCCGGTTTGAGCAGCCCCTCATATGCGTTCATGACAGCATGATGCAGGTAAGGGCTTTTGATAAAACGGCTGTTGACGAAAAAGAACTGCCCCCCCCGACTCTTTTTTGCAAATTCCGGCTTGCAGATAAATCCACCGAGTTGCAGCACCTGTGTTTCTTCTTCCAGAGGGACGAGTCTGTTGTTCATTCGGGTGCCGAAGAGGTGGACAATACGTTTCCGGAGGTTGGAAGCCGGAAGCTGGAAGAGCTCCGAATCATTGTGGAACAAGCTGAAGGCAATATCCGGATGTGCCAGGGCAACGCGCTGGAATTCTTCCAGTACGTGCCGGTACTCAACCTTTGGAGACTTCAGGAAATTCCTGCGGGCCGGGATATTGAAAAACAGGTTTTTTACGCTCACCGAGGTCCCTCTAGGGCATACAGCCTCTTCGGGTGCCTCCTTCTTCCCTCCGGCCACCTTCAGCCGGATCCCCAGGGAATCGGTATCCCTGCGGGTGAGGACCTCCAGATGGGCAATGGCAGCGATGGAAGCAAGGGCTTCACCCCTGAAACCTTTGGTCCGGATATGAAACAGGTCCTCTGCCTTGCGGATTTTGGAGGTGGCATGCCGCTGTATGCACATGCCGGCATCGGCGGGGCTCATGCCGAAGCCGTCGTCCACCACCTGAATGAGCGTCTTGCCCCCATCCTTTGTGATTAGCCGGACCCTCCCGGCACCTGCATCAATGGCATTTTCAAGGAGTTCTTTTACTACGGAGGCAGGGCGTTGTACCACTTCCCCAGCAGCTATCTGGTTTGCAACGTGTTCCGGTAAGAGTTCAATACGGTCTGCCATCAGCCGGGGAAAAATATCGAAAGGTCAAAATCCAGTATGTACAGGACGATCAGTATCAGGATAACCAGAATGATCAGAAAACGCAGCTGCTGGTGCCTATCACCCTGCCGCTTCAGATCTGACATGGCATTCCGCAATCGGGTCTTCAACCCGCCAGGATGGTCCACAGTCGTCCGGTACCGGTCCAGTTTGTGTTCAATCTTAAAGGGATTTCCTTCTCCTTTATCGTCAAAATATCTGGGCTTGTAACCGTATTTTTTGTTTTTGCGAAGCTTTGAAAATCGTCCCATACCGCGTTTCTCAAAATTAGGTAAAAACAAAAAGAGTGCCGAAGCAGGGTTCCCAAAAAATGTTAACACGAGGGAATGTCCTCAATAAGGCAACAGTCCGCCGGATCGCTACAGTGCAGCCATTTTCAAAGCGGCTATGGCCGCCTCTGCCCCCTTGTTCCCGTGTCGCCCCCCCGCTGCGGTCCCTGGCCTGCTCCATGGTGTCATCTGTCAATACGCAGAAAATTACGGGGACGTCTTGTTGAAGGTTCAAATTTTCAATCCCATGGGCGGTGGCACTGCAGACATACTCGAAGTGGGCCGTCTCCCCCCGGACAACACTTCCTATGGCGATTACGGCATCGGGGTGCTCTGAGCGGATCATTTTCCGGCATCCATAGGGCAGTTCGAAACTGCCGGGAACATCCCAGCGGAGGATGTTATGCGGGGCTACCCCGCAATCCAGAAGAGCCTCCCGGGCACCGTTGGAGAGTGCCTCGGTTATTTCACGGTTCCATTCGGAAACCACAAGGCCAATCCGCATTTGCCTGGCATCAGGCAGGCCGGAGGTGTCGTATTCAGATAAGTTCTTGCCCGAGGTTGCCATCACTCAGCTGTTTGGGCCATTCCGATAAGTGCGTCTACCCCTGTGGCCTGGGCTGAATTGGGATAATCTTCCTTGATTCGGCTGAAATACTCCAGCGCCTTTTCTCTTTGCCCAAGTTCGAGTGCCGCAATCCCGGCTTTCTGCAAATAGAGAGGAGTTGTAAAACCATTGGCGTCTGCAGACAGCGCCCTTTCGTAGTAGCCCAGGGCATCGCTTTGCTGACCCAGCTGCATAAAGGCATCCCCTATATTGCCGAGGCTGATCGGGCCGAGCATGGCGTCGTCTGTTTTGAAGTCCTCCAGGTAGGAAATAGCTTCCCGGTACTGATTCAGTTTCATATAGGAAATTCCTGCGGCATACCGCGCCAGGTTCGCCGCTTTTGTCCCGGAATACTCATCGGCGATATCTAGGAGGCCGTATTTTCCCTCCGCACCTTCCAGGGCAAGCGTGTAGAGCGAATCTGCCTGGGTAGCAGTTTGCTGAGCCTGGCTGAAATACTGAAGGGGGTAAAACAATTCATTGCTGGCACTGGCTTCCCGGGGCTCCTGAATGAACTGCTGGTAGCCCAGAAAGGCCAATACCGCAACGGCAACTACCCCTATCACACCCAGGATATAGGTTTGATTCCTGGCTACCCACTGTTCTGTTTTTGAAGCACTGCTGTCCAGCGTGCTGAAAACCTCAGCGGTGGTACTGTCCGTCACGTTACCCTGCTCTTCCCCTTTGCCCTTCGGTTTGTACCCGCGCTTTTTGTATGTGGCCATATTTTGTATTATTGGTCGCGCAAAAATAATGGATTTATCCAAAACCGAAAGGCAAATTATTCCTTATTTTTCAATAATTTGCACAGCCTTGCCGTCAGGAATTCCACCGGAATCACTATGCATTTAAACCGTTTGTCCTTAATCAATTACAAGAATTTCGAAACCCGGGAATTCCGGTTTGACACCAAGATAAATTGCCTTGTCGGACCCAATGGGGTGGGAAAGACCAACGTGTTGGACGCCATCTACCACCTGGCCTTTGGAAAAAGTTATTTCAACCCGATCACCACTCAGAATATCCGTCACGGGGCAGATTATTTCGTACTGGAAGGGGCCTTTGAGAAGGAGGGTCGGGATGAAATGATCGTTTGTAGTTTCAAGAAAGGTGCCAAAAAGGTCCTGAAACGAAACGGTAAAGTATACGAGCGGATTTCAGAGCATATCGGGCAGGTGCCCCTGGTGATCATCTCCCCGGCAGACCGTGACCTGATTCTCGAAGGGAGTGAAACCCGTCGAAAATTCATGGACGGGGTCATTTCACAGGGAGATAAAACGTACCTGCAGGATGTAATCAGTTACCAGAAACTGGTTTCCCAGCGAAATGCTCTCCTGAAATATTTTGCCGCCAACCGGACCTTTGATTCCACCAGCCTGGAGGTTTACGATTTGCAGCTGCACGAACTCGGAAGTCGCATTCACGAAAAGCGAATAGACTTCATGCAGGCCTTCTCCCCTATCTTCAGCGAACAATACAAGGCAATATCCGGGGGGGACGAAACGGTGAGGCTTAGATACAACAGCCAACTCCACGGGAGTCCGCTATTGCAATTGCTCAGGGAACACCTCGAGAAAGACCGCATATTGCAGTACACCTCCCAGGGCATCCACAAGGATGACCTGGACATGGAAATAGGGGAACACCCCATAAAGAAGTTCGGAAGCCAGGGTCAGCAGAAGTCTTTCCTGATCGCGCTGAAATTTGCCCAGTTCCAGTTTATGAAATCCCGTCAGTCCGGAACCCCCATCCTGTTGCTCGATGACATATTTGACAAACTCGATGAAAACCGCGTGGCGCACATCATTAGCCTGGTCAACCAGGACCTTTTCGGTCAGATCTTTATAAGTGACACCCATGCGGACCGAACTGAGAATATCGTTAAGGAAATACACCAGACCTATGCCTTTATCAACCTTTAGACCGGGCCTGGTACTGGGGTCTTTCCTCATGCTGCTCTCATGCTCCCGCGGGCCTTCCGAAGGGGATCTGCTGTTTCTGGAGGGCTACTGGGAAATACGCCGGGTCGAGTTCCCGGACGGCAGTGAAAAACAGTACACTGCCAGTGCCAACATTGACTATTTCAGTTGGGACGGCCAGGCCGGCTTCCGAAAAAAAATGCAGCCTACCCTGAAGGGGACTTTTCTGACCTCAGACGATGCCCTTCCCATGGAGGTGTTATGGCGGGATGAAAGGCTTTTCTTATCTTTCAGGGGGGATGGAGCACCCTGGGAGGAAGAGGTCCTGAAGTTGCAGCAGGATGTTCTGGTTACCAGACATGCAAACGGGTTGTGCTATGAATACTCCCGATACGAACCCCTGCTAACCCCCAAATAACGTGGCAAAGAAAGACAACCATCAATCCCTGAGCGATGCCCTGCAGTCCTTTATCTCGGACCACCACCTGAAGGCCGGTCTTGACCAGGTGCGTGCCGCGGAGGCATGGAGGCAGGTCATGGGTCCGGGAGTAGCCAACTATACCCGGAAAGTACGCCTCCAGGGGGGCACCCTGATTGTCTCCCTTAATTCTTCCGTACTAAGGGAGGAGCTCAGCCTGGGAAGTACCAGGATCAGGGAAATGATGAATGAGGCACTTGGGGGAGAGCTGATTGAAAAAATCAGGCTGCAATAAAAACCCCGGCACAGGGCCGGGGCATTTTTTAGGTATCAAAGCGGGATTCAGGAATAAATTTCCCTGCCTGAAAAATGAAAGGCACCTTCTATGGCGGCGTTTTCATCGCTGTCAGAGCCGTGAATGGCATTTTCCCCGATATCTTTTGCATAGAGTTTGCGGATGGTCCCCTCAGCAGCCTCAGCAGGGTTGGTAGCCCCGATGAGTGCACGAAAATCCTCCACTGCATTCTCCTTCTCCAGGATGGCCGCCACGATCGGACCCCGGGTCATGAAAGAGACCAGTTCGCCAAAGAAGGGACGCTGCCTGTGAATCGCGTAGAATGCCTCTGCATCCCGACGGCTGAGCTGGGTGTACTTCATCGCGATGATCTTAAACCCCGCACCCGTAATTTTCTCAAGGATGGGCCCTATATACCCGTTATCCACGGCATCCGGTTTGATCATCGTTAACGTTCTGTTTCCTGACATTTCAAAAAATTTTGTGCAAAAATACACTTTCTGGCCTCAACCCACAAGCCTAATACTTTTGGGTGACTTCCTGAAGGACCTCATTCCCGTCCCCGCGCATCTGAAATGTAGCCTCCCTTTTATTGAAATCCAGCAGTACGGCCCCAAAGCTCTCCCTTGCCACGACCTCCCCGAGGCGATACGGATTTGGTTCCCCCCTGAAATTCTGGTAGGCATGGGTCAGCCCGCTGGAGGTGAAGTCCACCAGGGTGCAGGGGAGGGTGGGCGCTTCCATCCTGGAAAATTCAGAGATGTGCCGGTCTCCTGACAGGATAAAAACCCCCTGGGCCCCAGACGCTCCGATCAGGCGAATCAGGCGTTGAACTTCGTGCGGAAAATTCCCCCAGGTCTCAAAACCGTGCTCCCCGGAGAGTACCTGTATGCTGCTGACCAAAATATTAAAATCAGCGTCGGATTCACCGAGCTCCCGCTCCAGCCATGCCCACTGGGCTTCCCCCAGGACGGTACCCTCCCCGGGTTTATGCGGGATATACCTTTTTTCCCGGTTTGGGTCTTTTTTCAGCGGGGTTCTGAAATACCTCGTATCCAGAACGATTACCCTGACTTTTCCTTTGGGGCGGGTATAGGTGTGAGAAGTGTAGATCCCTTCCCGCTCCCTTCGCGGGCTGTCCACAGGAACTCCCATGAAGTTCAGGAACTCCCGCTGACTTTCAGCTCTGGCCGTAAAATCTGCGCCTCCGTCGTTCAACCCGTAATCGTGGTCATCCCAGGTCCCGATTACGGGAACTTCTGCGATAAGGTCCCTGTAGGCCGGAACGTTCAACTGGGCGCGATACATCTGCCGCATTTTTTCCATATCGTCTGTATCCGCATAAATATTGTCCCCTCCCCAGATCCATAGATCGGGTTTCATGACCAGGATATCGTCCCAGAAACGGTTTTCCATCTCAGTCCTGTTACAGGATCCAAAGGCGACCCGAAAGGGCTTCCCTGCCTGAAGATTTCCGGAATTTTCATCCACCCGCACTGACTTGCACGACATTAGAAGCAGCGCGGTGCACAGGAAGGAAATAAATTTTTTCACTTGAAGAATCGTTTTGGTAAAGGTAGGGAATCCGATGTGGCTTTGATATAAAATGGTATCTTTGCCGGCATGAATTCCGAAGCCATCAACTCCCTTAAGGAACGCCTGAAGAACAGGTGCCGCATTGTGCTGGTCCCCCATAAAAACCCGGATGGAGATGCCATTGGAGCCTGTCTTGGCCTGTATCATTTCCTAAGGCAGCTTGGGCATGATGTCAGCCCGGTGTCTCCCAATGATTTTCCGGGCTTCCTCAAATGGATGCCGGGCTCAGAGTCTGTTGAAATCTTTGATCACAACAAGGCCAAAGCCCTTGACATCCTAAAGGAGGCCGACCTGATTTTCACCCTGGATTTCAATAGTCTGGATCGGTGCGGGTCCATGGAAGAGTACCTGGGGGCCTATAAGGGCATCTTTGTAATGATAGACCACCATCAAAGCCCGGGGACCTATGCCCAGTTTACCTTCTCGGATACCGGTATGAGCTCTACCTGTGAGATGGTGTACCATTTCATTCGGTCACTGGGGGAAGTTGATCGCATCGATGCCAGGATTGCGGCCTGCCTCTATGCCGGCATCCTTACCGACACGGGTTCCTTCAAATACGCGGCTACCAGCCCGACCACCATGCGGGTGGCGGCGGAACTTATGGAACGCGGGGCTCCACACACACAGATCCACCGCGATATTTTTGACACCAACCGGCCGGAACGTCTTCAATTACTTGGATGTGCCCTTCAAAACCTCGTGATCCTGAAGCCCTATCGGACGGCCTACATCACCCTGAGTCAGGAGGAACTTGACCGGCACGATTTCCACAAAGGGGATACCGAAGGCTTTGTAAATTACGGCCTTTCCCTCAGGGATGTAGTGCTGGCGGCCATTTTTATCGAAAACCGGGATGAGGGAATCATCAAGATCTCGCTGAGGTCCCAGGGTTCCTTCTCGGTGAATGAAATGGCAAGGGCCCATTTTGAAGGAGGCGGCCACATCAATGCGGCCGGAGGCCGCAGCACGGAAAGCCTTGAAGCAACGGTGAGGCGTTTTGAGTCTGTATTGCCCGCTTATGAAAACCAGTTAGCCGGATGAAAAAGATACTTGCAGTTATTTGTTTGAGCCTGCTTCTCTTGTCCTGTGAAGGACCCCAGGCACGAAGACCGGTTGAGGTCAAAAGCGGCAGTTTTCTGAAACTGTCCGCTGATCGCAACAAAAAACTCCTTGAAATGGAGGAATCCCTAATGAATGACCTGGTCCAAAGGGACAGCCTCCACGAGTACCTGAGGAGTGCCAGTGGATTCCTGTATTACTTTGACCATCAGATTCCCGGGGAAGGTTACCGACCGAAAACGGACGACCTGGTCACCCTTACCTATGACCTCCGCACCTGGAATGACGATACACTTTACCGGCAGGCTGAGATTGGCACCATCAGATAC
>SBFL01000176.1 GCA_006227965.1 Bacteroidota bacterium
CGGGGCCACCCCAGACATACGGGTTCCAGCCCCAGCCCCAGCCATAACCCCAGCCCCAGCCGTAGTTGTTGTAGACATCCACGCGTTCCCGCTCGGTAGTGAAGATGCTTACCAGGAGGTCCGGTTCACCGGATTTGATCAAGCCTTTAGCGCTCATCTCGGTCTCGATAGCCCTGAGGATACGCCTTTTGTCCAGGTCGGAAATCTGGGCCCGGTCGATGCCGGTCTTGTAAAAGGCATAGGTTTTGTATTCTGTGAAATTGGCAGTCCGGTCGTAGTCGGTCAGAACGCTTACGGTGGAACAACCCATCATAAAAAGTCCCAGGGGGGCGAGGATGAACACAAATCGCAGGATCGCTTTCATAACGGTAGTTTTAAATGAGCAATTTTTGCTTTAAAATACTACAAATTTTGTGCCGAAAGCACTAGGAACCGCGCCGTTGTGTTTTTGGGTTGAAGCCGTAAGGACAATGTTTGCAACCACTCTGGCAGCAATAACCCCTCTTCAGAAGGTATTGGGCTGTAAAAACCCGGTACCCTTCGGCACTCCAGTAGTAATCTCCTTCTTCCAGGGGTATTCGCTTATTCATGAGAGGATACAGCCTTCCGGCATTTCTGCATCAAAAATAAGCAACCGGGGTCAAAAGGAGGTCGGGTCAACAGAGTTTCAATGTTCGGTTGGTCTGCCGGGTTGAGCCACTTCCCCAAAAATCAGGGGATTAAACAATATATTTGTAAAAAGAGCTTTTTAACCGGGATGATAATCGTACTCAGGCATTTTTTCTATCGGAATTATGTGGGACTCAGCCTCTGGCCATTTATTATCCTGCGCAATACCGCCCTCAGGCATGACAGGACGCTCATTAACCACGAGCGAATTCACCTGAGGCAACAGGCCGAATTACTGCTGGTATTTTTCTATCCTCTCTACCTATTGGAGTGGGTTCTGAAAAGCGTTTGGTACAGGGACTTTTATAAGGGGTATCGGAATATCAGCTTCGAGCGTGAGGCCTATCTTCAGCAGCAGAACCTTGACTACCTTGAAGAGCGAAGACCTTTTCAGTTTATCAACTACCTCTATTCCAAACATGTAATCTCCTAGATGGAAGCTGTCAGGCAGGCCATTGATCTCCCTCTCCTGAAGCGTCATGGGGTAACCCTAACCATGAAAAGGGAAGATTTGCTGTTTCCCCTGCTATCCGGGAACAAATTCCGCAAACTGAAATACAATCTCGAACATGCCCGGGAAATGGGGTATCAAACCCTGCTGACCTTTGGGGGTGCCTATTCTAATCACCTCCATGCCACCGCAGCAGCCGGCAGGTACTATAATTTCAGGACCATTGGGGTGGTCAGGGGAGAAGAACTCGAGGGAAGGCCACTGAACCCGACCCTGGCAAATGCCCGTGAAAACGGGATGCAGCTAGTGTTCATTTCCAGGGAGCTTTACCGGAAAAAATCAGAGCTCCCCTTTCTGGATTCCCTTCAGCATCAATACGGCCCGGTTTTCATCCTCCCGGAAGGAGGAACGAATCAGAGAGCCATTCGGGGCTGTGAAGAGATCCTTACTCAAGGAGATTGGAATTACACTCATGTTTGCTGTCCCGTAGGTACGGGGGGCACCCTGGCCGGGCTGTCACGTTCGGCGGCCCCTGGACAGCAGGTGCTCGGGTACCCTGCGATCAGGGCCGGGAGGCTGGGATCGGAATTGCGCTCCTGGATCCCCGGGGGTCACTGGCGGCTCATACACGATTTTCATTTCGGGGGATACGGCAAGGTTAACAGGGACCTGATCGAATTCATCAATGATTTTAAAGAAGTTGCCGGGGTGGCTTTGGATCCGGTCTACACGGGCAAAATGATGTTCGGTATCCTCGAGGGAATTCGACGGAAAGACTTTCCAGAAGGCAGCCGGATCCTGGCTATTCATACGGGAGGTTTGCAGGGAAGCGCGGGCATGAATGTGAGATTGAAGAAAAAGAACTTACCTTTGCTACATCTATGAAGAGGATTTTTGGCATACTTTGCCTCGGGCTGATATTGCTCAGCGGCTGTGTTTCCAAGAAGAAAACCACCTACGGACGCAAGGACGGCAGGAAGGTGGCCGAGGCTTCCGCAAAGAATGAAAAATCCGGGGACCTGGTACCAGAAGACCCTGGTAAATTCGTCTATTTTTCCATAGCCTCGGCGGAAGAGTACATCGAGACTTTTGCCGAAATTGCCCAGTTCGAAATGAAAACCTACGGAATCCCCGCCAGTATTACTTTGGCTCAGGGGTTGCTGGAAAGTGGTTTTGGGAAGGGCGAACTCACGCGGAAAACCAATAACCATTTTGGGATCAAGTGCCATACCGGCTGGGAGGGAGACTACGCCCGGCATGACGATGATGAACGCGGGGAGTGCTTCCGCAAATACAACCATCCGATGCACTCCTTCCGGGACCACAGCCTGTTCCTGACCACCCGTTCCAGGTACGCCTCCCTTTTTGATCTGCCACAAAACAATTATAAAGCCTGGGCCCGGGGCCTGAAGAAGGCCGGATACGCCACCGACAGGCACTACCCTCAAAAACTTATCCAGCTCATAGAACGATACCAGCTGTACCGCTACGACGCCCAGGTACTGGGAAGGGATTACGCCGGCCTGCCTGAGGCCTCGGGCGAAGATTACCTGACCTACAGGGTCAAAAAAGGCGATACACTTTATGCCATTTCCAGGAAGTACTATCTCTCCGTTGAGGAGTTAATGAAGCTGAACGGGCTTCAGAACAGTGCCCTCAACGTCGGACAGGTACTTAAAGTTCCAACAGAAAAGGTCAGAAAATAACATGCGATACGAACGTAGCAGCGCGCTTTTTCGCGCCGCCCAAAATGTATTGCCCGGGGGTGTGAACTCCCCTGTACGGGCATTTAAGGCAGTAGGGGGGAACCCCGTGTTTGTCAGGGAAGCCCGGGGGGCGTACTTCACGGATGAGGACGGAAACCGCTATATCGATTTTATAGCCTCCTGGGGCCCGCTTCTTTTCGGACATGCCTTTGGGCCTGTCCTGGATGCGGTAATAGAACGCACCCGAAAGGGCACCTCCTTCGGGATGCCCACGGCCCTGGAAACAGAACTTGCTGAACTGGTGGTTTCCATGGTGCCTAATATTGATAAGGTGCGTTTCGTCAACAGTGGCACGGAAGCCTGTATGAGTGCCATACGCCTGGCCCGTGGGTATACCGGGAGGGATAAGATCATAAAATTTGCCGGCTGTTACCATGGCCATGCGGACGCCTTTCTGATTCAGGCCGGGAGCGGGGCAGTCACCTTCGGGAGCCCCAACAGTCCCGGCGTCACCGCCGGAACGGCAAAAGACACCCTGCTGGCCCGGTATAACCACCTCGAAAGCGTGGAGAAGCTGATCAAGGCCAACACAGGGGAAATCGCCGCAGTGATCCTTGAGCCGGTGGCAGGGAACATGGGCTGCATTCCGCCAGAACCCGGATTTCTGGAAGGACTTCGGGATTTATGCACCCGTCAGGGCATCCTGCTGATCTTCGACGAGGTCATGACCGGATTTCGGCTCGGACGCGGAGGAGCCCAGGAAGTGCTGGGTATTCGGGCAGATATGGTCGCATTTGGAAAAGTAATAGGTGGCGGGCTACCCGTAGGGGCATTTGCGGCCTCCGGGGAGATCATGGGGCACCTGGCGCCTGAAGGCCCGGTCTACCAGGCGGGAACCCTGAGCGGAAACCCGCTTGCCATGGGCGCCGGACTTGCCATGCTGCAGGCCATAGAGCATGATCCTGATGTATTCAACCGCCTAGAAGAGAAAACG
>SBFL01000092.1 GCA_006227965.1 Bacteroidota bacterium
ATAGGCCCTTCTTGCGTTGTTATGGTATGGCCTGTAATAGGTATACCTGACCGGATGATAATACCTGCGGTAAGGATCGGCGTAAACCAAGCAGTGACCATAAGCGGGGCGTACAAAATACCGGTGGAATGGCCTGTAAACATATACCCGGTTAAACGGGTTGATATACCCTATGTGGTAGTCATAAAAGCCCATGGGGTTATAAAAAACCCGCATACCCCCCAAACGGTAGACCAGCCCGTTACGATAGTAGACCTGAATGCCACCGATCCGGTTTACCCGGCCGTAGTAATCGTAGTAAACAGGTACGTGCTGTACCTGAATCACGGCCCCGTAGTCGTCGTATTGTACGTAGGGGCTGTAGTTAAAACCGGAATTGAAGGTTATGGCTGCAGCTCCAATTCGGACTCCGGCATGTACCCGGTTGTCGATGTAAAAATCAAATTCCCCATCCGGATATACGGCGAAGGTAATCCCGTTCTCTGCAAAGATGAAGGAACTGGAATACCCGTAAAGTGTCGCTGATCCAACCTTATTTTCTGAAGCTTTGGCCATGGAGTTTCCCACTCCCAGCATAAGGACCACAATAAGAAAGACAAAATGTTTCATGGCGATACCGTTTTAAGTTCCGGATGCAACTATTTACATCCACCCTTATCAAAACAAGCACCGTGCCAAAAAAAGATCAATATCGGTAATGGTTTGAATATCAGTGAAATGAATCTACAAGAAAGCAGATATTTTTAAGGGGTTTCCATCAGAATCCCCTGAATGCAATGCCTGGCTTCCAACAGGGGACACCCCTATTTTAAGACCTTCCCTTTCAGATATAGACCAGTAATGGAATCCGGGTTTGCCGCTACATCTTCCGGGGTCCCACAGGCCACGAGATGTCCGCCTTTGTCGCCCCCACCGGGCCCGAGATCGATGACGTGGTCGGCACTCTTTATCAATTCAATGTTATGTTCGATCACGATGATGGAATGTCCTTTGTCGATCAGGGCATTAAATGAATCCAGCAGCTTTCGGATGTCGTGGAAGTGAAGACCTGTAGTGGGTTCGTCAAAGATGAAAAGGGCTTTATCCCTGCCCTGTCCCTTGCCGAGGAAAGAGGCCAGTTTGATGCGCTGGGCCTCTCCGCCGGATAGGGTAGAGGACGGTTGCCCCAGGGTTACATATCCGAGCCCCACGTCCTGCAGGGGTTGTAGTTTTAAGGCGATTTTTTCAGCCTTGTGCCCTGCGAAAAAGACAATGGCCTCGTCTACGGTCATGCGGAGTACATCGTCTATGGAGGCCCCCTCGAAATTTACCTCGAGGATTTCTTTGCGAAAGCGCTTACCCTGGCATTGATCGCATTCCAGATGCACGTCTGCCATGAATTGCATTTCGACGGTGATTTCCCCTTCTCCCTTGCACTTGTCACACCGGCCACCGTCTACATTAAAGGAGAAGTGCTTGGCCTTATACCCCCTTATCTTACTGAGTTTCTGTCCGGCATACAGGCTTCGGATTTCATCGTAGGCCTTCAGATAGGTAACCGGGTTGGACCGGGAAGACCTGTCGATAGGGTTCTGGTCCACGAATTCCACCTGTCGGATAAAATTGAATTCCCCTTCCACGGCCCTGTGATGGCCGGCTTTTTCACCGTAACCCCCGAGTCTTTTCTGCAGGGATGGATAGAGGATTTTGTTGACCAGGGTGCTTTTTCCACTTCCGGAGACGCCGGTCACCACCGTTAGTACCTGAAGAGGAAAGGTGACGTCTATATTGGCAAGGTTGTGCTGCCGCGCCCCGAGTACCTGAATATAACCCTTGGGCTTCCTGCGTTTATCCGGCACTGGTATTTCCATTCGCCCGTCCAGGTACCGGGCCGTTAGGGAATCGGCCTTGAGGAGTTCTGCCAGATGCCCCTCAGCGACCACCTGCCCACCCAGGGTCCCGGCCTCCGGGCCGATATCGATTATCCAGTCTGCGGCCCGCATCATTTCCTCGTCGTGTTCGACCACGATCACTGTATTGCCAAGGTCCCTAAGGGACTGAAGAACCTGTATCAGGTTTTCTGAATCCCTCGGATGCAGCCCGACACTGGGTTCGTCCAGGATATACATGGAGCCCACCAGGCTGCTTCCCAGGGAAGTTGCAAGATTGATCCGCTGGCTTTCCCCCCCAGACAGCGTATTGGATTTCCGGTTCAGGGTGAGGTAGCCCAAACCGACCTTCAGGAGATAGCCGAGACGGCTGCGGATCTCGGTAAGCAGTCTTTTGGCGATTTCCGCATGATGGGTGCTTAACTCCAGGGAATCAAAAAATTCTGCAAGCCGGTAAACCGGCATCTGGACCAGCTCGTTTATGGGTTTGCCGCCCACCTGCACATAGGTGGCCTCTTTCCTGAGCCTTCCACCCCCACACCGGGAACAGCGGGTTTTACCCCGGTACCGGGAGAGCATGACGCGGTTTTGGATTTTATAACTCTTCTCTTCCAGCTTCTGGAAGAAATCATCCAGGCCTGTAAAAAATTCATTGCCTTCCCAGACCAGGGCGCGCTGCTCACCGGTTAGTTCATACCAGGGTTTGTGGATGGGAAATTCGAATTTATATGCATTATTTACCAGCTGATCCCGGTACCAGCCCATACTTTCGCCCTTCCAGGGCGCAATGGCATTATCGTATACGGAGAAATCCGTATTGGGCACCACCAGGTCCTCGTCAATACCGATAACATCCCCATATCCCTCGCAAGCCGGGCAGGCTCCGTAGGGATTATTGAAACTGAACAGGTGTACATTGGGTTCCGGGAAGACCATCCCATCCCGTTCGAACCGGTTGCTGAAGGAAGTGCGCGTTCCGGTTTCCACCTCCTCTATGACACAGGAACCTTTTCCTTCAAAAAAGGCTGTATCCACTGCTCCGGCTAGCCTGTTGAGAAAATCCTCGTCCTGCTTCTTGACCACCACACGGTCCACCACCAGTTCAAATTCCCGGCCGACATCCGGCATCTCCGTCCGGATCCGAATCACCTCTCCCCGGTGTTTGATTCGGGCATACCCCTGTTTTGACAACAACTGCAGCGATTTCATGGGATCCCTTTCCGACGGGATCTCAATCGGTGCCAGCAAAAGAAGCCGACTGCCTGCCTCGAAGCCGCGGACATGTTCCACCACATCTTCCACCCGGTGTTTTCGGACTTCTTTCCCGGAGGCCGGGGAAATGGTTTTTCCAATACGGGCATAGAGGAGTTTCATATAATCGTAAATCTCCGTACTGGTGCCCACGGTAGACCGGGGGTTGGTAGAATTCACTTTTTGCTCGATGGCAATAGCCGGGGCAATTCCCCGAATATAATCTACCTTGGGTTTATCCAGTTTCCCGAGGAATTGACGGGCGTAGGAAGAGAGGCTTTCGACATACCTGCGCTGGCCTTCTGCATAAAGCGTATCAAAGGCAAGGGAAGATTTCCCGGACCCGGACATGCCCGTGATGACCACCAGCTGATTTCGGGGAATGCACACATCGATGTTTTTTAAGTTGTGCAGGTGCGCCCCCTTGATATAAATCGCCTCTTTAGGATCTGTTTCCTTAGCTGCCTCCATGTTGCAAAACTAAGCCTCAAAGATACGACAAGGACCCGGCAATCAATAGTGGTTAATACCAACTTTGGCAGATACATATTAAGGCCATTGTTTTTGCAGTATTAAAATTTTTCTATCTTTGGAAGACGAATCCCTAAATCGATATTGCCTATACAACACTATTACTTTTTTGAAATGTAACAGACAGGCGGGGCCCAAGCCCGCCGGAATTAATCAAAAAAG
>SBFL01000390.1 GCA_006227965.1 Bacteroidota bacterium
ACCCTGACGATTCCTCTGAAACTGGATCCGGATCTGGTCGGAAGGCTTTGGGAAAGTGCTACGGGCGTACCGACAGAAATAGGCGACAGGATTCCCGAAGGGCCCTGGCAGGAACTTCCCGGCATAGCGGCCGACAGCCTCTACCGGGAAATGATGACAGTCAGCGACAACTTTCTGGCGGAGCAGTTGATGCTGCTGGTATCCGCAACGCTCGGGGAAGACCTCAGCTTTCAGACCGCCAGGGACCACCTCCTGGAAACCTACCTGAAGGATATGCCCAGCCCCCCGCGCTGGGTGGATGGTTCCGGCCTCTCCAGATATAATCTGTGCAGCCCCGAATCCCTGGTGTACCTGCTTATGAAACTCTATCGGGAAATTCCGGAAGAGCGCCTCTTCGCCCTGATGGCCCAGGGTGGGAACAGGGGTACCCTGAAAGACTGGTACCATACCCCGGACGGGCCCTACCTGTTTGGAAAGACGGGCAGCCTCAGCAACAACCACAACCTTTGTGGTTACCTGAAAACCCGTTCCGGCAGGACGGTTATCTTCAGTTTTATGAACAACCACTACCGAAAACCCACAACCCTGGTTAAAAGCAGGATGCAGCGCATCCTGAACTGGGTCCGTGATAATTACTGATGTCCCATGCCCCTCTTCAGCGGGCCAAACAGAACGGCGTGCTGAAGGAGGATCAGCGTCTTGGCATCCCGGACGATCCCCTCTTTAAGTCCCTCGTATACCTTACCATAGGACCACTCCAGCAATTCGATATCCTCCGATTCAGCCACTACCCCTCCCCCGGCCTGCCTTTTCATCCCGGGGTTATAGGCTGCGATATAGAGATACAGCTTTTCGGTTACGGCCCCGGGGGAGGTATAGACCTCTGCCACTTTTTCCACCGAGGGGACTTCATAACCCGTTTGCTCCATGATCTCCCGCAGGATGCAGGATTCAGGGTCGTCCCCTTCCAGAAGGCCAGCGCACACTTCGGTCAGACGCCCATCCGGATTTCCATTGATATAGGTAGGCATTCGAAATTGTCGGGTGAGCAAAACAGTTTCACGCCCCGGGTCGTAGAGGAGAACCGCAGCCCCGTTTCCCCGGTCGTACGCTTCCCGCTGCTGCCGGTCCCAGCGCCCGTCCGTTCTGAGGTATTCGAACGTGTAGCGGTACAGGGTATACCAGGCATCCGAGAGGGTTTCCCTGACCACTTTGCGGATTCGATCCATTGAGGTCCTTCTTTTATAGAATACTAGGTAACGGATGTGACAAAGGTACTCCCCCTGCTGCAGGATTTTTAATCCCTCATTTGCTGGAGAATTTCCCGCTCGAATTTGCGGTCATCCCCGAGGATGTCAAAAAAACTTTCCAGGTAAGATGCCGCCTCGGCATACTGTCGCTGATCCCTGAATAGGGGTTGCAGCAGTTCCAGTTCGTGCATCATCTCCTCCCTTGCCCCGAGGAACTCCTGACGCACCTGCTGGACCAGGGCAGGGTCCCGGGTATATCCCTTGTAGCCCCGATCGGTTACTTCGTATATCGGCTTTTTAAGTGTTTGGGCATTTGAGACCGTCGCGTATGGGGCGTTCACCAGACCGGACATATCAAAATCATAGGGGATGCTAAAATATTTTCCGTCTATGAAGTACAGACGCTGGTTGTGCTGGATCCGCAGGGAAAAATCCGTATTCCCGATACCGTACTGGAAGAGGTTGTTCACCACGCTGAAATAGGGGTCCTGCATCTGTGGCGGCATGTCCCTGCGAAAGCGCTTGCCGTCAAGTCGTTTTGCAAGGGTCCCATGGTCTTCGATCAGGAACCCCATAAGCTCGTGGGTTCGTTCCCGTTTTCCCTTTAGTTCCGTAAACTCAATAGTTGCCAGCCGTGTCTTGTAGTGATAGGGAGAAACCACCTCGAAGATTTTATAGGCCAGATATTCTTTCAGGACATAATCATCCGACACGGACCCGATCTGGCAGGGCAGTACGAGCTTAAGTTCCTTATGTCCCTCGAGGAGGGTACCCCGGATGTCGGATTTTCGAAATTCGAGCTTCAGGGGGGCGAAGTAGCACTGGGACTTTCTGAAATCACCGCGGGCCCGCACCCGGAGGTCAACCGAATCCGGCAATTGTTCCCCCTGCGAAAAACCCAGGGTCCCCTCCAGATAGGTCGAATCGCTGGTTTCCCGCTTCAGGGATTTTATGGAGGCGGCAAGTGTTAGCTTCAAAGGTGATCGGCTGCCAAATAGATCTGTGGAAGCCTGTCCATTTCCGGCATCCTGTACCTCCTGCAAAAAGGCCGTTTCCGGGATTGCCAGAAAAAGGAGGAATATCCAGAAAAGCGAAAGGCGGTGCATGCAGTTGGTCCTTATCCTTAAAGATACACAATAATCAAATATTCTGAATCCAGGCCCGTAAGGTTCCTGTAATTCTGCTGAGGTCCCCAAACAAAATCAGGCCTCCACCTCAAGGGCCTTGTTAAGGTAGCGCCGGAAGGGAAGCATCTCAAGGTAGGTCTCCACCACCAGGTCTTCGAATCCGGAGGAGAGGACCTGTTTTTTTGTAAGGGGCCGAACCACCGCAAAGGTCTTGTGTTTCAACAAATCCGCATGGGGGTGGTCAGCTTCAAATCCCTTGGGCATGCGCTGCAGCTTTTCGTCCTCGTAGAGCCCCCCGAACATTTGCCGGAATCCGGGTTTTCGGAGGATTCCCTCCAGTACTTCGCCATCATAGTCAATGGCCTGCCGGACCTTTCTTAGCTTGGCCGGCCCCGGCCTCCAGAGTCCTCCGGCCAACAGGGACTCTCCTGTGCCAACCTGCACATAGAAATCCCCCATTCCCGGCGCTTTATCCAGGCCAGCCCCGAAATGGTCCTTATAAACAGGGCGGTCCGGATGATACAAAAGGTTGTTGTTGATGCGGTTGATCCCGTTGCGGCCCGGAGTGGGATAATAATCAGGGTCCAGATGTGCCAGACGGGCATCCAGCTGGTCCAGCCAGTGAATAAAGCCATCCCGGAGGACCCGGTATTGATTCCTGTGCCGATCCATCCAGGCCTTGGAGTTGTTTTTGTTTAAGGTCTCAAGAAATTCCAAAAGTGATCTGAAGTCCATGGGGCTAAAGTACAAATTGCATTTTTCCGCCGCTTCTCCGTAGGCCGTGAAAAACGGAAAGATGTCTGAATATCCCGCATCTTTTAACTGAAGGATGAAACAGTCCTGTAAGGCTCATTGTAAAAGGTGGAACTAGTCTGAAAATAGTGTTATAGTTCTGCATCGGGCAGGGGCTCTCACCTAACTACTATATTACCCTGAAAACAGCCCCAGGGTCGAAGAAGTTCAATAAAACCCAAGTCGTGTAAATCGGCAAGAGCAGCAGTCCTTTTCTCCCTGTTAGCGATTATCACCCATGACGATATCGCCCAGGCCGCCGAGGATACTCCCCTCCCCTTTATCCTTGCCGCCCCCCTTGGGTGCTGCGGCCCAGACCCGTTCTGCCAGACGGCTAAAGGGCAGGGATTGGACATAGACGATCCCGGGGCCCTTCAGGGTGGCGAAGAATAAGCCTTCCCCTCCGAAGAGAGTGTTGCGGATCCCTCCGATAAACTCAATGTCGTAATCTACGGTCTGGGTAAAGCCCACCAGGCAACCGGTATCTACACGGAGCACTTCCCCTGGTTCCAGTTCCTTCCGTGCCATGGTGCCTCCTGCATGGACGAATGCCATTCCGTCACCTTCCAGTTTCTGCATGATAAATCCCTCGCCCCCAAAGAAACCACGGCCGAGCCGCTTGG
>SBFL01000350.1 GCA_006227965.1 Bacteroidota bacterium
CCACGGAAGCAGGATTGCGGATCGACATAAAGGCCCCCACTCCGGAGACACCCTCGATGACGATGGCACTTCAGAAGTACATCAACAGCGTAAACAAGAAATAGAAAAAGGCTTCCTGTTCCGGAAGCCTTTTTTACTAAAACGCATACCGCTGCGGGCCACCCCTGCGGATCTCCTCCCCTGCATAGGATTCAAATTTCTTGAAATTCTCCCGAAACGCATTTGACAATTTAAACGCAGTCCTGTAATAGGCTTCGTCGTTGTTCCAGGTAGCCCTGGGGCTCAGGAGCTCGGTCGGCACCCCCGGACAGGATCTTGGCTGGGCCACTCCGAAAACAGAATGGATATGATAGGTGTCATAGGTATATAATCCCAGTTCTCCTTTGAGGGCCGCGCGAATCATCGCCCGGGTATATTTGAGCTTCATCCGTGTACCCACGCCGTATGGCCCTCCGGTCCATCCGGTATTGACCAGCCAAACGTTCGTCCCGGATTCCTGCATTTTCCGGCTGAGCATTTCAGCGTACTTTGCGGGGTGGAGGGGCATAAAGGGGGCTCCGAAACAAGCAGAAAAAGAAGGAACAGGTTCATCCACCCCTGCCTCGGTTCCGGCAACCTTGGCGGTGTAACCCGAGATGAAGTGATACGCTGCCTGTGCCGGGGTCAGTCTGGAGATAGGCGGCAGCACCCCAAAGGCGTCGGCAGTCAGGAAAAAAATATGTTTTGGATTGGATCCGATGGAAGGGTCCCTGCGGTTTTCGATATGGTAGATCGGATAGCTGACCCTGGTATTTTGAGTAATGCCGGAATCTGCGAAATCCACCGATCCGTCATCTTCCATAATCACATTTTCCAGGATTGCTCCTTTTTTGATCGCCCCATAAATTTCCGGCTCATTCTCAGCAGAAAGATTAATCACTTTCGCATAACAACCGCCTTCGAAATTGAATACCGAATTTTCAGGGGTCCATCCGTGCTCATCGTCCCCGATAAGTTTCCTGGAGGGATCCGTGGAGAGGGTGGTCTTTCCCGTCCCTGACAATCCAAAGAAGATAGCCGTCTGATCATCCTCGCCTACATTGGCTGAACAATGCATGGGAAGGGTTTCCCTGTACACCGGCAAAATAAAATTCAGGGCCGAAAAAATTCCTTTCTTGATTTCTCCAGTATATCCCGTACCCCCAATCAGGACCATTTTCCGGGTGAAGTTCAGGATGGCGAAATTGTGTTGGCGGGTTCCATCTTCCTCAGGGTCTGCCATGAAACCAGGAGCGTTGATTACCGTCCAGTCGGCCTTGAAATCGGCCAATTCTGCCCCGGTAGGACGGATGAACATGTTATAGGCGAAAAGATTGGACCACGGATACTCATTGATCATGCGGACGCCCATCCGATAATTCGGATCGGCACAAACAAAACAATCGCGGACATAAAGTTCCCTATCGTTCAGGTAGCTGATAACCTTTTTGTGCAACTGGTCAAAATCATCCGGGTCAAACGGTTTGTTGATTGGACCCCACCATACCCTATCCTCCGTTACGGCATCCTTCACAATAAACCGGTCCTGAGGGGATCGCCCCGTAAATTCTCCGGTACTGACAGCCAGGGCTCCGGAATCGGCCTCCACGCCCATGCCGGATTGAAGGGTGTGGTCGTGAAGTTCATCGGCAGATAACTGATAGTGAATGTCCTCCGTGGTGATTCCGTAGTCGGCCAGCGAAATCGTTTTCGCTCGAGCGGCAGATGTACTCATAAGATGGGTTTTTGTTTGGGCAAAAGTATTTAAAATTAGAAGGATATTCCCAGCCGGAAGCCAGAAGTTAGCCCATTGGACTAAAAACACGATAAAGCATAAGCAGCCAGCCGCTAATCAGCAATGCCCCGCCCAAAGGGGTTACCCAGGCAACAGAGCTGAAATCAAGCCCTGCCAGGGGGCCGGTTGTAAGGCCATAGATGGAGAATGAAAAACAGAGAACTCCGGAAAGGATCAGTAAATACACCGGCCGTTTCTCCCGGTCCTTCAGGTAGTTCGTGCTTCCCAGGAACAAAAGAAAAAGTGCGTGATACATCTGATAGGCAACCCCGGTGCCAAAACTCTCCAGGGAATCATTACTAAGGACTGCCTTCAGCGAATGTGCTCCCAGGGCACCCAGGATCACTGCCAGAAAACCAAAAAGGGCTCCCGTTGCCAATATTGTTTTGTTCATAACTCCAGTGACATATTTTTTTGCAAATGTAACATTTTGATACCTTCGTATGCCGTAACCCTAACTTCATCTCAGCCACTATGTCCCGAAGCATCCTGGTCGTTGGAGCCGGCAAATCCACCTCTTACCTATTGGACTATTTCCTGGAGCAATCTGCAGAAGAGGATCTTAAAATCATCATAGGTGACAAAAATCCCGAAGGGGTCCCTGAAGCATATCACAAGCACCCGAATTCCAGGGTCATCGCTCTGGATACTAACGATGTGCAAACAAGGAAAGACAATGTGAAGCAGGCAGACATCATCGTTTCCATGCTGCCTCCCACAATGCACCTGGACATTGCCAGGGATTGCCTCGAATTCAATAAAAATCTGGTGACGGCATCCTACATAAGTGAGGAGATGCGGCAGCTGGATCCAGAGGTGCGCAGCAAGGGGCTTGTTTTCATGAATGAAATAGGGCTGGACCCGGGTATCGATCACATGAGCGCCATGGAGGTCATCGACCGTATCCAGGCCTCAGGTGGGAAAATGATCCTGTTTGAATCTTTTACCGGTGGCCTGCTGGCTCCCGAGAGTGACACGAACCTATGGAATTACAAATTCACATGGAACCCCAGAAATGTGGTCGTTGCCGGGCAGGGCGGGGCTGCCAAATTCATTCAGGAAGGCACTTACAAATACATTCCCTACCACCGGCTGTTCAGGAGGACCGAATTTCTAGAAATCAAGGGTTACGGGACCTTTGAAGTCTATGCAAACCGGGACTCCCTGCGCTACCGGGAGGCCTATGGCCTTCAGGATGCCCTGACACTCTACCGGGGTACCATGCGAAGGGTGGGCTTTTCAAGGGGCTGGAATATATTCGTGCAGCTGGGGATGACAGATGACACCTACCATATTGAAAACTCCCAGGGGATGTCCTTCCGGGATTTCACCAACCTCTTTCTTCCCTACTCCCCTACCGATTCCGTCGAGCTAAAACTGAGGCATTATCTGAAAATCGACCAGGATGATATCCTTTGGGGAAAGCTCCTGGAATTAAACCTGTTTGATGCCGAGAGTAAAATCACCACTGCTAACGGCACCCCGGCACAGATTCTGCAGGAAATCCTGCAGCAGAGCTGGACGCTGGGACCGGATGACCGGGACATGATCGTGATGTACCACAAATTCGGCTATGAAATGGACAAAAAAAGGTATCAGCTCGATGCCAACATGGTAGTCCTGGGGGAATCAGCCCGGCATACGGCAATGGCGAAGACAGTCGGCCTGCCTGTGGGCATAGCCACCCTGCTAATCCTCAATGGAAAGATCAAAGAGCCCGGTGTGCAAATCCCCATTCGCAGGGAAACTTACCAGCCTGTCCTGAATTCCCTAAAGAATTACGGAATCCGGTTCCGTGAATACGAAGTTCCCTATCTGGGATATAATCCCGATTCCGTAGGAAACTAGGCAGGGAGAATTATGCTATCTTTAGGGAAATTACCACGGCGATGAAATCGGACCATAAGGGCGTTCAAATTGACGGTATCGACAAAAAGATCTTGCGGTATCTGATGGCAGATGCCCGGACGCCTATCCTGGAAATAGCCCGCAACATCGGGATTTCGGGTGCAGCGATCCACCAGCGGCTGCGCAAGCTGGAGAAATCAGGGCTCCTGGCAGGATCCAAATTCGTAATCAACCCAAAATCACTTGGCTACACGACCACTGCCTATATCGGGATCTACCTGGACAAGGCCATGAGTAACCCTTATGCCGTGAAGGAGCTGAAAAAAATCCCTGAGGTTCTGGAATGTCATTACACTACCGGAAACTGGTCCATCCTTATCAAAGTCCTGTGCCAGGACAACGAACATCTGATGCACCTGCTGAACAAAAAGATCCAGCAAATTGAAGGTGTCTCGCGTACAGAAACCTTCATTTCACTGGATCAGCAGATAGACCGGCAGATCCAAATCTGAATCCACCCTCTTAATCTCTTCCTCCAAACACTTGTAACCCCCAGTATACAAGGGTTGCAAGAGCGCCGATAGCTGCGACCAGATAGGTTCGGGCTGCCCATTTAAGGGCGTCTTCTGCCCCTTTGTATTCCTGGGAGGTTACCATTCCGGTCCTTTTCAGCCAGACAAGTGCCCGGTTGCTCGCATCATACTCCACGGGAAGGGTTACAAAACTGAAGAGGGTTGCCAGAGCCATCATCGCCAGGCCTGCCACGGCAATCCAGTAACCCATCCCCACGCCTGCAGCCGCTCCAAGTATTAGTCCGCCAAAGACAAGCCAGGTGGACATGCCGGAAGTTATACTGACCATGGGTACGAGTTTGGAACGCATGGTCAGCCATTGATATGACTTGGCGTGTTGCACGGCATGACCGCATTCATGAGCGGCCACAGCAGCTGCCGCCGCATTCCGCTGATGGTATACGCCTTCGCTTAGGTTCACCGTTTTGTTCTTGGGATTGTAGTGGTCTGTCAGCATCCCTGCCGTGCTGACCACCTTCACATCGTGTATGCCATTGTCTGCCAGCATTTTTTCTGCAATCTCAGCTCCGCTCATCCCATTTTGCAGATGGACCTTTGAATAATGCTGGAATTTACTCTTGAGCCTTGCACTAACCAGCCAGCTTACGAGCGCAATGGCACCAATAATAATATAGTAACCTGTCATCCTTTCGAAATTTTAATGAATAAAAATATCGAAAAAGCAGCAAAAACCTCGCCAAGATGTTCCTAAAATCCTAAAGAGGCACGGGACTGCAAAGCTGTCATGATTCTTATGCCATTATACCCTTCAAGGGGCCGAAAGCCTCCAGGATTTCGTCGTATACGATTTCCCCATTCACAATGTTCAGCCCTTTTTGCAGGGAATCATCAGAAGAGCAGGCCTTTTCCCATCCAAGATCCGCGAGTTTCAGCACGTAGGGCAGCGTTACATTCGTAAGGGCAAGGGTAGAGGTATAGGGGACCGCTCCGGGCATGTTGGCCACGCAGTAATGGACCACATCGTCTATTATAAAAATAGGTTCCTCATGGGTTGTGGGTCTCGAGGTTTCCACACACCCCCCCTGGTCCACGGCAACATCCACGATCACGGCACCCGGATGCATGGTCTTCAACATGTCCCTCGTGATCAGTTTGGGGGCACGCGCCCCCTTGATAAGGACGCCACCAACGATCAAATCGTGGGTTTTCACATGCTTCCGGATATTGTATTCATTGGAGAATTCGGTGACCACGTGGGGTGGCATAACGTCATTCACGTACCGCAGGCGTTTCATGTTTACATCCATCATGGTAACATGGGCACCGAGCCCTGCGGCCATTTTGGCAGCCTGAATTCCGACCGTGCCTGCCCCCAGTACCAGGACGCGACCGGGGGGAACTCCGGGAACCCCCCCGAGGAGGACACCTTTGCCCTTCACCGGTTTCTCGAGATACTTGGCACCCTGCTGAATAGCCATCCGGCCGGCAACCTCAGACATGGGGGTCAGCAAAGGCAGGGACCCATCAGGATCCTCAACGGTCTCGTAAGCGATACACACCGCTTTGCTGTCTACCATGGCCCGTGTAAGGAGCTCGCTGGAAGCAAAGTGAAAATAGGTGAAAACCACCTGTCCTTTCTGTACCAGGTCATACTCCTGCTTTATGGGCTCCTTTACCTTGACAATCATTTCGCTCATCGTGTAGACCTGCCCTATGCTATCCAGGATCCGGGCTCCTACTTTCCTGTAGTCTTCGTCTGAAAAACCACTTCCCAACCCGGCCCCGGTCTGCACGAATACGGAGTGACCTTTATGGGTTAATTCCAATACTCCCGCAGGCGTCATCCCCACCCGGCTTTCATTGTTCTTGATTTCTTTTGGTATCCCAATGACCATGATGTATTTTTTTTTGTTGGGTTAAAGATGTGGCAAATATTCAATTATGCGAAATAATGTCGATAAAAAGCAGGGGGTATGTCAATAAAATATCAATTATTTTAATACTGCCCCCTATTTTTAATAGGGGTGCTTTCATTTTTTTATAATTTATCACAGGTATCGCTCATCGAGAAATAACCGCATTGTCCGGGGATAATTAGAGGAAAAAAGGTGATTAACCCTTTTTTAAGATGCAAATTGACGCTTATAAGATGGTGGGGGTGCGGCAGCAGGGGGCAAGCTTAGGATAGGGAGTCAGACTGATTTTATAATGCGGTAATCAGGGGTAAATTGTAGTTGGGGGGGGACCCCCGGAAAGGATCAGACAACAATATTGACAATCTTGCCGGGCACTACAATAACCTTCCTGGGCTCTTTGCCACCCAGTTGGTGCCTGGTTTTCTCATGGGCCAGGACCTCAGCTTCAATTTCGTCCTTGTCGAGATCCAGGGAAAGTTCCATGGTAAACCTCATTTTACCGTTGAAGGAAATGGGGTATTCCTTGGTGCTCTCCACCAGGAATTTCTGTTCCCATTCAGGATACGCTGCCCGGGAGATGGATGTTGTATGTCCAAGCCTGGACCAGAGTTCTTCCGCCAAATGAGGGGCATAAGGGGATATCAGGATGGCAAGGGGTTCCAGTATCTTCCTTTCCCGGCAGTTTTGCACGGTCAGTTCATTGACACAGATCATGAAGGTTGAAACTGAGGTATTGAAAGAAAAGGATTCGATGTCCTCTGAGACCTTCTTGATGGTTTTGTGCAGGGTTTTCAGGTTGTCCCTGGACGGGTCAGATTCCAGTACCTCGAAAGTACGGTCCGCCCCCTGGTGGTAAAGCTTCCAAAGTTTTTTGAGAAATCCGAAAACCCCGCTCAGACCTGCCGTGTTCCAGGGTTTGGACTGCTCCAGGGGCCCGAGGAACATTTCGTACAACCTGAGGGAGTCCGCCCCGTATTCCTCGCATACCTGGTCCGGGTTAACCACGTTGAACCACCTTTTGGACATCTTCTCCACTTCCCTTCCCACCAAGTATTTTCCATCTTCCAGGATAAATTCCGCCCCCCTGAACTGTGGTTGCCATTCCCTCAGTTTATCCAGATCCAGTTCGTCCGAAACGTTTACAAGGTTGACATCCACCCGAATCTCTTCTACCGGGGTATCCCCGACCAATCCCCTGCTCAGGTATTGCTGGGTACCGCTTTTGCGATATACAATAGCACTCGTCCCAAGGATCATCCCCTGGTTGATCAGTTTTTTAGCGTATTCCTCATTGGGTACCCAACCCCGGTCAAACATGAATTTCTGCCAGAAACGGGAATACAACAGGTGTCCTGTGGCATGCTCATTCCCGCCTATGTAGAGGTCTACATCCTGCCAGTAGGCAATAGCCTCTTCAGAAACCAGTCCCTGCTGATTTTCCGGATCCATATAGCGGTTGAAGTACTGGGAACTCCCTGCCCAGCCAGGCATGGTGTTCAGTTCCAGCGGGAATACCGTTTTACGGTCAATCCGATCGTTGGAAACAACTTTTTCGTTTCCTGTATCCCAGGCCCAGTGGGTGGCATTCCCCAGAGGTGGCTCACCCGTTTCCGTGGGGAGGTATTTCTCCACTTCGGGAAGCGTCAGCGGCAGGCATTTCTCCGGAAGAAGCCGGGGCAGGCCATCCGCATCGTAATAAACCGGGAAAGGTTCCCCCCAATAGCGCTGACGGCTGAAAACCGCATCCCTCAGGCGATAATTCACCTTGCCTTTTCCCTGGCCCTTTTCTTCAAGGGCCTCAATCACCTTTCGGCTGGCTTCCTTCTGATTCAGCCCGGTGATAAACTCCGAATTTGCGATCACAGCAGCCCCCTTGTCCTCAAAGGCTTCTTCTTCCACAGAAACGCCTTCAAAAATATTGGGAATGGGTATCCCGAAATGGCGGGCAAAATCGTAATCGCGCTGGTCCCCGCATGGGACAGACATGACAGCCCCGGATCCGTAACCTGCCAGCACGTAATCCCCTATCCAGATGGGGACAGATTCCCCCGTAAAGGGATGCTCCGCATAAGCGCCTGTAAAGGCCCCGGTAATCCTTTTGACATCTGCCATCCGGTCGCGTTCGGAACGGCGGGAGGTGGCCGCAATGTAATCTTCCACTTCCCTGCGTTGCTCCGGGCTCGTTATCCTCAAGACAAGTTCGTGTTCGGGAGCAAGGGTCATAAAGCTAACTCCAAATATCGTATCGGGCCGGGTGGTGAACACTTCGATGGGAAAGGTTTCCTGCTGATGTTCAGAACGTTGGGTGTGAAATACCACTGAGGCGCCCACAGACCTGCCTATCCAGTTCCGCTGAGCATCTTTCAGAGGCTGCGGCCAGTCTATTTTTTCCAGGCCATCCAGCAGGCGTTGGGCATAGGCGGTTATCCGCATGCTCCATTGGGTCATTTTCTTGCGGACGACCGGGTACCCACCCCGTTCTGAAACGCCGTTTACGATCTCGTCGTTTGCCAGAACGGTCCCCAGTTCGGGGCACCAGTTAACCTCTGTGTCGGCCAGGTAGGTCAGCCGGTATTTGAGAAGCAACCGTTCCTTTTCGACCTCTGAAAAGGACTTCCACTGCAACTGGCTAAATTGGGGGGTGTCCTCATCACAGGCCGCCTCCACCGAAAGGTTACCCCCTTTTCCAAAGGCCGCGATCAGGGTGCTGATAGGCTCTGCCTTATTGCTTTTCTTATTGTACCAGGAATTGAACAACTGCATGAAGACCCACTGCGTCCAATGATAATAGGCGGGTTCAGAAGTTCGGACTTCCCGGTCCCAGTCAAAGGAAAAACCCAGTTGGTCCAGTTGTTCACGGTACCTTTTTATATTGGCCTCTGTGGTGATGGCGGGGTGCTGGCCAGTTTGTATGGCATACTGTTCGGCCGGGAGTCCGAAGGAATCATATCCCATCGGATGCAATACGTTGAAACCCTGGTGCCTTTTAAACCGGGCATAGATATAACTGGCAATATAGCCCAGGGGATGCCCTACGTGCAGGCCGGCCCCCGAAGGGTAAGGGAACATATCCAGGACATAGAATTTGGGTTTGTCCGAGGGAAAGTCCGCCCGGAATGTCTTGTTTTCAGCCCAGTATTTTTGCCACCTGGACTCTATCTTCCTGAAATCGTAGTGCATGTTTCTGGGTAAAGGACCGGGGCAGGAGGCCGCCGGGGTTTATTCTGCGCAAAAATAAGGGGAATCCATTTACTTTCCTATTTTTACATATCCTTAGTGCAGCTATGAGCAAATCATTTGAACGCTACCAAAGGCGAAAACTAATTTCCTCCTATTTCTCAGTAACCTTAAGCATTGCCCTGGTCCTGTTCCTGTTGGGTGTCCTTGGGCTTTTGGTGCTTAACACCCAGAAGCTGGCAAACCATTTTAAGGAAGAGATCACTATTTCCGTTTTTTTGAAGGACTCGGCGAAGGATGTGGAAATCAGCCAGCTGCAGAAAAGTCTTGTCATGGCAGACTACACTAAATCAGCCGTTTTTGTTTCCAAGGAAGAAGCTGCCAGGGAGCATAGCGAGGACATCGGGGAGGATTTTATGGAGTTTCTTGGGTACAACCCCCTGAAAAACTCCATCGACGTGAATCTTAACGCCGTTTACGTGAGCACGGTCCAGGTGGATTCCATAGCCCGGGAAATCGGATCCCACAGTTTTGTGGAGGAAGTCAGCTATGACAGGCCCACCCTGGATCTGCTGACCGAAAATGTGCGCCGGGTGGGTCTGGGCATACTTATCGCCTCGGCCGTCTTTACCCTAATTGCCGTATTGCTTATCAACAGCTCCATCAGGCTGTCCATATATTCCAAAAGATTCATTATTAAAACCATGCAGATGGTTGGCGCCACCAAATCGTTTATCCGCAGGCCCTTCATCTGGACCAATATCAAACTGGGCATGCTGGGCGCCCTGCTCGCGCTTCTTGCACTGGCAGGATTGCTCACCTACCTCAATCAGAATTTCCCCCAGTTGGGACTGATGGAAGATGCCCCCCAACTCATCCTGGTTTTCGGAGG
>SBFL01000121.1 GCA_006227965.1 Bacteroidota bacterium
CGCGCCTAATCTCCTACCTGTCCAATCATGTGCACGCCCGAACCGGCTACCTCTCCATGACACGGGGAGATGGGGGGCAGAATTTGATCGGCACGGAACTCAGGGAATTGCTGGGGGTGCTCCGCACACAGGAACTGCTTGCGGCCAGGCGGATAGACGGGGGAGAGCAGTTTTTTACCAGGGCCAATGATTTTGGCTATTCCAAGCATCCGGAAGAAACCCTCCGGATCTGGGACAAGGAAGAGGTCCTTTCCGATGTGGTGCGGATTATCCGCACCTTTCAACCCGATGTCATCATCAACCGGTTCGACCACCGCACCTCCGGAAGTACGCACGGGCACCATACCTCCTCGGCTATTCTGAGTACAGAGGCCTTCGATCTGGCCGGAGACCCGGCGGCATACCCCGACCAGCTAAAAAACCTGGACCCCTGGAGCCCGTCCCGGCTATTTTTCAATACCTCCTGGTGGTTCTACGGAAGTCCTGAAAAATTTGAAGAAGCTGACAAGTCCAGGCTCGTACCCATGGATATAGGTGTCTATTATCCGGAACGCGGTCTTTCCAACAATGAAATTGCCTCCATGGCCAGCAGTCAGCACCGGTGCCAGGGCTTTGGCAGGCCCAATGTGCGCGGTTCGGAAATGGAATATGTGGAACTCCTGAAGGGGGACATGCCCGCTGGCGCTGACCTCTTTGAAGGCATTGAAACCAGTTGGAAACGAATCGAAGGCGGGGCTGCCGTAGGGGCTGTCCTCGAACCGCTGGAATCCTCTTTTAACTTCGCCGACCCCTCGGTGCACCTGCCGGATCTGCTCGAGGCATTCACACTTCTACAAGGACTTGAGGATTCGCATTGGAAACAGATCAAAACCAAGGAGTTAAAAAAATTAATTGTAGGAGTATCGGGCCTGTATCTGGAAGCTTCGTCAGCAAGTCCGAATACCAATCCGGGGACTGCTTCCCGAATCCGGATCGAGGCCCTGAACCGGTCCAAATGGCCAGTTCAGATGCTGGGGTACAGGCTGGATTCCGGAATGCAAACCGACAGTGTGATCCCCCTCCCCTACAACGAACGGGTGCTCATGGAGGCTGCCCTGACCATTCCTGAGAACCACCCGGACACCTCCCCATACTGGTTGAGGGAGGCAGGAAGCATGGGCATGTACCGTGTTCCGGATCCTTCCCTGATAGGAAAACCGGAAACGCCCGCGGCCTTCAACCTGGTCACTGTTATTGATTTCAATGGTACTGTAATTCCTTTTATGATCCCTGTGATCCACCGGTATTCCGAACCAGACAAAGGGGAACTCTACAGGGCTTTTGATGTGGTCCCCAGAATAACGGCCTCTTTTAACGCCCAGGTGGAACTCTTCCCAACCACCCATTCAAAGCAGGTCCAGCTAACTGTTAAATCCCTTACCGACAAGGTTTCAGGCCAGGTTTCCCTGGATATTCCCGAAGGCTGGCGGGCAGAACCCGCCTCCTATCCCTTTAGCCTTGAGGGACGGGGAGATGAGAAAATATTCCAGTTCACCCTGCTGCCACCCACGGGAGAATCCCAGGGGTTTGTCTCCCCAAGGGTAGTTTCACAGGGCCGGGTCTACACAAAGGAACTGGTTACCATCGAATACGAACACATCCCAGCGCAAACAGTCTTATTGCCTGCTGCCTTAAAGGTGGTCCGACTGGATGTGGAAAAGGCCGGTCAGCAGATCGGATACGTCATGGGCGCCGGAGATGAAATCCCTGAGAACCTTGAGGCGATTGGCTATACGGTACATCTGCTGCGGGTCCAGGACCTCACCCGTGAGATGCTTCTGAAAATGGACGCCCTGGTCCTTGGTATCCGGGCATATAACGTCCTGAACGACCTGCCTTTCAAAACGGATGTTTTGATGGAGTACGTAAAAGCGGGGGGGACAATGGTGGTGCAATACAACACCAGTGGCCGTGGGCCCAGGGATTTCAGCAATCTGGCCCCTTACCCGTTGCGCCTGTCACGGGATCGCGTCTCCGATGAGACGGCTCCGGTACAGATCCTGGACCCCGGGCATCCCCTCCTGAATTTCCCCAACCAGGTGGGCGCCGAGGATTTCGAGGGCTGGGTACAGGAGCGCGGGCTGTATTTCCCGGATAAATGGGACCCGGCTTTCACCCCGTTGTTATCCATGAACGATCCGGGTGAAGCCCCCAAACTCGGGTCCCTGTTGATTGCCCCACATGGCGAGGGGTATTACATTTACACGGGCCTCAGTTTTTTCAGGGAACTCCCTGCCGGGGTCCCGGGTGCCTTTAAACTGTTGTCGAACATGCTTTCCATCGGGAAAGCCCCAACCAAAAAAGATCGTGAAGTTAAGGGATGAAATGAAGGAAAAGATGGTATGGAAGCGCGAGTATACGCTCGTGCTGGTTCTTAATGCCCTGTATATCCTGATCTTTTACTACATAATGATCTCGAACGCTTAGGATGGCAACAATTGACTGGATCATACTTTCGGGAACCCTGCTCTTCATAGTGGCCTTCGGGGTGTGGCGGACGCGTGGCAGCCAGAATGTGGACGATTATGTTCTTGGTGGCAACAAGGCGAAATGGTGGACCGTCGGACTTTCGGTAATGGCGACCCAGGCGAGCGCCATTACATTCCTTTCCACTCCCGGACAGGCATTTCACGATGGGATGGGCTTTGTGCAGTTCTACTTCGGGCTTCCCCTGGCAATGATCATCATCTGCCTGGTTTTCGTGCCTATCTACCACCACCTGAAGGTATATACCGCTTATGAATTCCTGGAAAAGCGGTTTGACCTGAAGACCCGTACCCTGGCCGCCATCCTGTTCCTGATCCAGAGAGGGCTCGCTGCCGGGATCACGATTTTTGCCCCATCCATAATCCTCTCTGCAGTACTGGGCTGGGACCTGCGGACCCTGAATATCATCATTGGGATCCTCGTTATCATCTACACGGTTTCCGGGGGCACCAAGGCGGTGAATGTGACCCAGAAACAACAGATGTTCGTGATCATGCTCGGGATGTTTATGGCATTCTTCTTCATCCTGGGCTTCCTTCCGGAAGACATCAATTTCGGCAAAGCCCTAAAGATTGCCGGGGCAAGTGATAAGCTCAACATCCTCAATTTCGATTTTGACGCGGATAGCCGGTATACCTTCTGGAGTGGTATTACCGGAGGAATGTTCCTCGCACTGGCTTACTTCGGTACGGATCAAAGCCAGGTACAACGCTACCTGTCGGGGAAATCCGTCCGAGAGAGTCAGCTGGGGCTCATATTCAACGGACTCCTGAAAATCCCCATGCAGTTTTTTATCCTGCTGGTGGGGGTCATGGTTTTTGTTTTCTACCAGTATAACCCCTCTCCCCTGAATTTTAATCCGGCTGCCACAAGTGCCGTTTTGGAATCCGGGTTTGCGGAGGATTACCAGCAACTGGAAAATGCCCACAGGGAACTGGAAAAGGACAAGAAAATGGCGCAGGATGCTTTTGCCGATGCCCTGGAAGGCCAGGAATACAGCGCCACGGCAGATGCCAGGCAGCGCATCCTGACCATCAACCAAAAAGAACGCAACAACCGGGAAGCAGCGCGGGATCTAATACAGCAGGCAGACCCCGTGGTGGAAACCAACGACAAGGACTATGTCTTTATCCATTTTATTCTGAATTTCCTACCGCGCGGACTGATTGGCCTGCTGCTGGCCGTAATCCTTTCGGCTGCCATGTCCTCAACGGCTTCTGAACTGAATGCCCTTGGCACGATTACCGCCCTGGATTT
>SBFL01000046.1 GCA_006227965.1 Bacteroidota bacterium
CTGCGCATTTGCTCCGTTTATTTTGATATATCCCGCCAGCTTTCCGCCATAATAAAGGAAGAAGAACCTCGCCGCTGGATTTTCCATTTCCCGTCGAAGCCCTTCAATGGAAAATGCCTCCCTGAGGTAGGCCTCAAAATGGCTGGGGTCATTTTGGTTGGCAAACGCCTCCCTGAAAGTTTCAAGGGAAACCTGCCGGAGGATCTCCAGGTCCGACAGGGTGCAGGGTTTGAGAGTAACCAGCTCCATGCAGACAAGATAGGAAATGTATCCGGAGCTTTGAGTTCAGCCCCGAAATCAAAAAAGCCCCCCGGTTCCGGGAGGCTTTATCAAAATTTCAGCGAACCGCTAAAGCATAAATAATTTCTTGGTCAACAAAATTATACCGCTGATAAAATCATTTCGGTAGACCTGAATTTCTTCCTGTTCAGGTATGTGGCTGACTTGGGTTTCCATAGGGGGAATAGGTTTTTCAATCGTTAATTACAAGGCGGGATTTTGAGAAATCCAGCCTGAAATTACAGAGGTTGATCGAAAACCCCCTAAAAATGTTGTAAAGAACCTTAAAAATGTAGTGAAGCCAGAATTTGGATAAACAACCCCTTTGACACCTGACTAAAACTGCATCTCAGGGACATCTGAAGGCACGACCAGCCGTCCCTCCGTAGCTTTTTTGATGTCTTCAACCGTTACCCCCGGAGCCCGTTCACGCAGCAGAAAACCGTCAGGTGAAACCTCCAGGACTGCCATATTTGTGACGATCTTCCGCACACAGGCCACCCCTGTGAGGGGTAGGGAACATTTATTGAGCAGTTTAGACTCTCCCGCCTTGTTGGTGTGCATCATGGCGACAATGATGTTTTCAGCCGAGGCTACAAGGTCCATGGCACCTCCCATCCCCTTGACCATCTTACCAGGGATTTTCCAGTTGGCTATATCCCCGTTCTCTGCCACTTCCATGGCCCCGAGTATGGTAAGGTCCACATGTTGCCCGCGGATCATGGCGAAACTGGTTGCAGAATCGAAAAAAGAAGCTCCGGGCAGGGTGGTGATCGTTTGTTTTCCGGCATTGATAAGGTCCGGGTCTTCCTCTCCTTCATACGGGAAAGGTCCCATACCGAGTACTCCGTTCTCACTTTGGAATTCCACCTGGATGTCATCGCGCACAAAGTTGGCCACAAGGGTGGGAATCCCTATGCCGAGGTTCACGTAATATCCGTCCCTGACCTCCCTGGCAATCCGCCTGGCAATTCCGTTTTTATCTAGCATGCCTATCGCTGTCGTACGGTTCGTTGTTCAATTCGTTTCTCGTATCTCATCCCCTTGAAAATCCGCCTTACAAAAATACCGGGGATATGAATCTGGTTGGGGTCCAGCGACCCTGCAGGCACCAACTCCTCTACCTCAGCCACGGTTATTTTGGCAGCCCCGCACATACAGGGGTTGAAATTGCGGGCGGTGCCTTTAAAAACCAGGTTCCCGGCCTCATCTCCCTTCCAGGCCTTTACGAAAGCGAAATCAGCCTTATACGCCTCCTCCATTACGTACATTTTGCCGTTGAATTCACGGGTCTCCTTTCCTTGCGCCACCTCTGTGCCATATCCTGCCGGGGTATAAAAAGCCGGGATCCCAGCCTGCGCAGCCCGGCATTTTTCAGCCAGCGTCCCCTGTGGGGTAAGTTCTACCTCCAGTTCCCCGCTTAGCATTTGCCGCTCGAATTCATCGTTTTCCCCCACATAGGAAGAGATCATTTTGCGAATCTGTTTTTTTTGGAGCAACAGGCCCAGGCCGAAATCGTCCACGCCGGCATTATTGCTGATGCAGGTCAGGTCCGTTACCCCGAGCCTCACGAGTTCGGCAATGGCGTTTTCCGGTATCCCACAGAGGCCGAAACCCCCGAGCATCAGGGTCATGCCGTCAGCAACCCCTTCCAGGGCCTCTTTGGCATTCGCAACGGTTTTTCGTATCATATCGGCAAGTCGTTTCGGGTCTTCCCCCCAAGTTACAAAATCCCCGGTATCAGAAATCGAGCCCTTCCAGGTCATCCTCGAGTTCCTGGATTTCCTGTTCTTCCTCCTCAGGCGTGTTACAATCTACCCGTATGGTCATTTCTTCGGGTGCCTCAAAATCTTCCAGGGAAACATCCAGCTCCGGGTCCGCGTAATTATCCTTCATGTAAAGGGCCCAGATCGGCAGGGCCATAGCAGCCCCCTGTCCGTATTCGATCCGGTCAAAATGGGTGGCGCGGTCTTCCCCCCCTACCCAAACGCCGGTTACCAGGTTCGGGACCATTCCTATAAACCACCCATCGCTCTGGTTCTGGGTGGTACCCGTTTTTCCGGCAATGGGGTTTGTGAATTCATACGGGTAGCCCGTAATGATCTCTTTGTAAACTGTGTTTTTGACAGCAAAGGTGTGTCGCAGCCGTGTCCCGGAACCTCCTTCGGTAACCCCTTTAAGAAGGTCTACCATGGCATAGGCCACCTCCCTGCTGAGAACATCCTTTGTCTCTGGGGTGTATTCGTAGAGGACGGTCCCGTTTCTGTCTTCGATACGGGTGACCATTACAGGTTTCACGTACACACCCTGATTGGCAAACGCCCCATAGGCGCCCACCATTTCATAAACGTTAAAGTCCGGCGTCCCAAGTGCAATCGAAGGTACTTCGAGGATCTCTCCTGTAAGTCCCAGGTTTTTAACGATCGAAACCACAGGCCTGGGCCCCACTTCGTCGATCAGTTGAGCGGTAACTGTATTGACGGAATTCGCCAGGGCCTTTTTCAGGGTATAACTCCTCCCTGTGTATTTTCCATTGGAGTTTTTCGGACACCAGGGCTCTGGATTCCCGTGCTTGTTTGCCTCGATGCAGTACTGCGTATCGGGAAGGTTGTCACAGGGAGACCTTCTGAGCTGGTCTATTGCCGCCGCATAGATAAACGGCTTAAAGGTAGAACCTGCCTGCCGTGCACCCTGAATGACGTTGTCGTATTGAAAGTGACGGTAATTAATGCCTCCCACCCAGGCCTTCACATGACCGGTCTGTGGTTCCATAGACATCATGGCTGCACGGAGGAACGTCTTGTAATACCTGATGGAATCCAGCGGTGTCATCACGGTATCCTTCTCCATGGTAGGGGCATTCCAGTCAAATACGGTCATCTCCGTTTTTTGGTTGAAGGAGGCCCGAATTTCTTCCTCAGATTTGCCTTCACGGTTCATGGCCCGCCAGCGGGCGGAATTCTTCATGGCCCGTTCCATGATGGTTCGGATCTCCTCAGATTCAAGATCCGTAAAGGGCGTGGTCGGGTTGCGGTCCGGGGTATTCTGCACAAAGAACTCCTGCTGCAGTTGCTTCATATGCTCCTGTACGGCTTTTTCGGCATGCGCCTGCATCCTTGAGTCGATGGTCGTGTAAACCTTAAGCCCGTCCAGGTAGATGTTCCAGGTGTCCCGTTCCCCTTCTCTCGCCGGTTTGGGGTTTTTGGAAATCCAGTCCTTCAGCCATCGCTGAAGGTACATCCGGAAGTAGGTAGCCAGGCCTTCCCGGTGGTTCTCCGGGTTAAAGTTGATATCCATTTTCAGCCCGATCAGGGAATCCCGTTCTGCCTCCGTAATGTAGTCATACTTGGCCAACTGGGACAGGACGGTATTGCGTCGTTCCAGGGTGAGATCTTCTCTGCGGATCGGGTTGTAAAGGGAGGAATTTTTGAGCATCCCCACCAGCATGGCAGATTCCTCAATTCTAAGGTCCCGCGGCTCTTTCCCGAAGTAGATCCTGGAG
>SBFL01000405.1 GCA_006227965.1 Bacteroidota bacterium
GATTTAGTTTGTTTAGTTGTGCTATTTCGGCAAAAAGGGAACCCTCCGGATCCCTTAAACCGCTTTCAATATAACAACTTTATGGGTCTTCCTGAAATGAGGGTCGCGGATTCCGCCATACAAAGAACCTGAAAAATACTCAGGGAACTCCCATACCTTCATCCTTTACAAAGGCAATGTTCCTGCTCAGTCCCCGAAATTTGGTCCGCTTTACGGCGGACTTATGAAAAACCTTTCGGAAGACCTCCTCGGTAAGCTCCTCCCAATCCTGCTTACCGAATTCCAGCAATTCCGGTTTTGGGCTAAACCGGGGGTCTGAATTCGGTTTTGAAAACCGGTTCCAGGGACATACATCCTGACAAACGTCACAGCCAAAGACCCAGTTATCGAAGGATCCCTTCAGGCTTCTGGGGATTTCATCCTTAAGTTCTATGGTGAAATAGGAGATACATTTACTTCCGTCCACCACATAGGGCTGTACGATTGCCATGGTAGGACAGGCATCGATGCAGGCCGTGCAGCTCCCGCAGTGATCCGTGGTTGGGGTGTCGTAATCCAGGTCCAGATCCAAAATGAGTTCGGCGATAAAATAGAAAGACCCCACCTGTCTGGTGAGGAGGTTTGAATGCTTTCCCACCCATCCCAGGCCGCTGCGCGCTGCCCAGGCCTTATCCAGGACCGGCGCGGAATCCACAAAAGCCCGGCCGTGGACCTCTCCGATTTCATCCTGTATGAACGCCATCAGATCCCGGAGCTTTTCCTTGATCACATAATGGTAATCCTCTCCATAGGCGTATTTGGAAATTTTATACGTATCCGGTTGCTGCTGCTCAGCAGGGAAATAATTGTAAAGGAGGGAAATGACGGATTTGGCACCCGGAACCAATTTGCGCGGATCCAGGCGTTTGTCAAAATGGTTTTCCATATAGGCCATCTCCCCGTGCATGCCCTGTCTGAGCCAGGACTCCAGGCGCGGAGCTTCCTCCTCCAGGAATTCAGCCCTGGAGATACCGCAGGACAAGAAGCCGAGACGTTTGGTCTCGGCTTTGATTTTTTGGGAATAGGTGCTCTGGTTCACAGATCGAAGGTACTCCCTATTCTTTAGTTAGAAAAGTCTAAGACCCCGGGGGGCGATAGGCCGGAACCACATTATCTATCGGCTTAAGCGTTTGCAGATAGGCGAACATGGCCTCCAGATCCTCATCGGTGAAATTCCTGAGGGCCTGCCACGGCATGGGAGGCATCAATGGCCTGCTGTTCTCCAGGCCTTTGTATTTCCCTTCCTTCAGGGCCCTTTTAAACTGTTCAACAGACCAATTGCCGATTCCGGTTTCATGGGGTGTGAGATTCCCGGCAAAGGATATTCCCCAGGGACCCACCGAGGCGGTGAGTTCACCGTTAAAAAGAATCCATGGCCCAAGGGGCACATTCTCAGGGGGCTGCGGAAACGGCTGGGAACTGTCGTACCCCATCATGTAACGGTCCATGTCAGGCTCCGGACCGTGTTCCGTCATAACTTTTGGGCTGTGGCAGTCCGCGCAACCGACGGACACGACCAGATACTCTCCCCTTTTGACAAGTTCTTCCTGCGTCAGGGTCTCCTGGGGAATTTCTTTTGGAGCTGCGTCCCTGCAACTCAGAAATCCAAAGGCAGTCAACGCCAGGATCGAAATTTTTAGTTTTTTCATGATTTAAAAGGTTAATTGTTTATAATCATTTAAAAGACAGGGATTTATCGGATGGGGTATGGCGATACGTGGTGATAACATCAACATTACAAGCACCCGACCAGACGGCACACATACAAACAATTCAAGTATCGGAGGTCTAAATTCCCGGTGAATTTAGCGGCCTTAATTGTGCCGTATACCGCCATAACCATTCTCAAATCTTAAGCTTCACATAACTTGGTTCAACTCATGCAGGAACTGGCTGAATGTTCTGGTTGACCCTGAAGATGTTATTCGGATCGTATTTGGTTTTGATCTTCACAAGACGATCGTAATTCTGCTTATAAGAAGCCCTGACACGATCCTGGCCTTCCTCCATCATAAAATTTGAATAGGCGCCTCCCATGGAATAGGGATGCAGCGCATTCCAGTAGTCCTTACACCAATTAGTGATTTTTTCGGCATTTGCGGGATCCGGATCCACTCCCACAATAACCCCTGCGTACTTCGCATCCCGATATGCCCATGGGGTGGCATCCCCGGACACTCTGGCGGCTGCTCCGGTAATTGGATATAAATGCATCTGTGACAGAGGCGTTGGGATGCTGGAACCATACCTTAGGTGTTCAGCTGCAACCTCAGGGCCGAGGGTATCAAAGAAATCAGCCCTCCAGTACCACTGCATCCCAGGGGGCATTAACCCGTCGAACAGCGTCTGGACGGAGGGGTATGGCATAAGGCCAACGTGTTCAAAGACCGGGTTCATGTCCAGCACGGGTTTGAACAGTTGGTTAAATTCTTCCTGATCGTCGCCTGCATAACACCAAACTATTCCACAGAATTGCTTTAGGTGCAAATGTTCCGGGAACGGGGGGCCCGGGATTACCATCGTTGCCAGAAATCCGTTCAGGCTCTCGGGAACCTCATGAATGAAGTTGTCGTACCAGGCTATGACCTCCTCAGCCTGCTCTATAGGCCACAGGGTTGGACCTCCAATGACCATTTTGAGCGGATGCGCCTGAAATTTAAACGAGGTGACTATTCCGAAATTACCACCCCCTCCGCGAATAGCCCAAAAAAGATCCGGATGGCTGGTTTCGTTTACAGTTACGAAAGAACCATCGGCAAGAACCATATCAGCTTCCAAAAGGTTATCTATCGTAAGTCCATATTTCCGTGAAAGGTGGCCCACACCACCGCCAAGGGTCAGGCCCCCAACGCCAGTCGTGGAAATTATCCCGGCCGGCACTGCCAGGCCGAATGGGTGTGTGGCATGGTCTACTTCCCCCCAGACATTGCCTCCGCCCACACGTACTGTATTATCTTCAGTGTTTACGCGCACGTATTTTATTCCAGATAAATCAATGACCATACCGCCATCGCAAATTCCAAGTCCTCCTCCATTATGGCCGCCACCTCGCACGGCTATGAGCATCCCGTTGTCGCGTCCAAAGTTCAATGCGCCTATCACATCTGCCACGTCCACACATTTGACGATCATAGATGGCTTCTTGTCTATCATGCCGTTATATACCTTCCGGGCCTCATCATAGGCAGGGTCTTCAGGCAATACCAAATTTCCTCTAAGGGTGTTCCTCAGGTTCTCTATTGAAGTTTCCATATCTGATTGATTTAGGTTGATTGTTAGGTTATGATGTCCTTAGACATGAAAGTTGTGCTTGGAATACCGATCCCCGGATCCTGAATCCGCAAGCCAGTCACCAGTGGCGTTTGTAAATGCCAGCGATCAAAAAACAACTCGTAGGAAATATTGGTAAGGAATGAGGGCCTATGTAATGTACAAAAAAAAACGCTCAAAATTAAGAATATGAGAAGTATAGGCCCTAAGGCGGTTGAAAATCTAACCTGCTTGAGAAAGGAACAATCCACATACCTATAATAAGCCATAAACTCAGGACGGACCCGCTTTCTCCTATAGTTGAATGTCCATATCGAATTCAGAGGCTCTTTTTAGAACACTTTGAACTCGATCGGGCGATAGGGACTTCTGCAAGGCATCTCTTTCTGACAGAGGGACCCCGAATGTTTCAAAAAATGCCTGAAACCCTTTGGGGCTGTGAATGTTTAACCAGGTACAGGGGGCA
>SBFL01000098.1 GCA_006227965.1 Bacteroidota bacterium
GCCGGGGTGGAAACATCATACGGGCTGCCTCCAGCTATTATCGCTGCATAGTCATCGAGATCAACCCTGGGAATTTCCTGCTCCAGGCGAAAACGCCGGACCTCGCTGCGCTCAAGGCCGCCCACCCGGAGTATGGCCTCAAACTCGCTGTCAGCAGTGGCATCTTCCGGCCTCATTTGTAAAACGAGCAGCTTTTTCATGTGGATTTGTTTTCCGGCTTCTCAATGCTGCGCCAAATTTAATGGAATTCGGGCATATGCATTCCGAAATAAAATCCGATATCTTTGGGGCTTCATTTTCTAATGTAATCCCAATCCCGGATAAAGTATAATGTTTAATTTGGTCCGGGGGAAGTTGTTAATAACACACCCTTGCAAATAGTTATTAAAAAAAAAAGATGGCTCGGATGCAACCCGGAATAATCAGATTTCTCGCAATTGCTGTAGTATTGATTTCAGTCTCATGTCAGCCGTCTGAGAACTCAGACATTCTTTCTGATCAAATGGAAACCCAAAAGACCTACAAAGGAAAGCCGATCACACATGTCTATGATCCACAGATAGACAGTATTGTCAGTCAAATGACCCTGGAAGAGAAAGTGGGGATGCTGCACGGGACAAGCATGTTTTCTACTGCCGGAGTTGACCGGTTGGGGGTTCCTGAATTGAAAATGGCAGACGGGCCCCTGGGAGTCCGTGAAGAGATTTCCAGGGATTCCTGGGCACCCGCGGGAGCGGATGATGATTTTGCGACCTATTACCCTGCAGGTGCAGGCCTGTCGGCCACCTGGAACCCGGACATGGCCCATCTCTTTGGGAATAGTGTCGGCGCTGAGACCCGTGCCCGGGGAAAGGATGTGCTGTTGTCACCTGCCATCAATATTATCAGGACGCCATTAGGAGGAAGGACCTATGAGTATTTCACGGAAGATCCTTACCTGAACAAGAAATTGACCGTTCCATTTATAGTTGGGATGCAGGAATATGACGTTGCGGCCTGTGTCAAGCATTATGCCGCCAACAATCAGGAAACGAACCGGGATTTTGTGGATGTTCAGATTGACGAGCGCACACTTCGCGAAATATACCTGCCGGCCTTCAAAGCGGCAGCTCAGGAGGCCAAGGCCCATACCTTCATGGGGGCGTATAATAAATTCCGAGGGGAATACCTGTGTGAGAACGACTATATGCTCAATAAGGTCCTGCGGGAAGAATGGGGTTTTGAGGGCATCGTCATCTCTGACTGGGCGGCGGTTCATACCTCGGTTCATTCCCTTAAAAGCGGCCTGGATGTGGAAATGGGAACTCCAAAACCGTTTGACGAATTCTTTCTGGCGGACCCACTGGCGGATTCTGTAAGAGCTGGTAAGATCTCTGAAGAAGAGATCGACAAACATGTCAAACGTATCCTTCGCGTAATGTACACGGTTAAAGGAATGGGGGGAGAGGTTCGGGAAAAAGGGAGCATTGGTACCGAAGCGCATTTTAAGGATGCCTATGACATTGCTTCCGAATCTGTGGTCTTGCTGGAAAATACCGAAGGCCTTTTGCCGCTGAATGCTGGGGGTATCAGATCCATTGCTGTGATCGGGGCAAATGCGACCAAGAAAAATGCCCTGGGCGGATATGGTGCCGGGGTAAAGACAAAGCGAGAGATCACCCCTCTGGAGGGGCTGGAGAACCGGCTTCCTGAATCTGTGGAGATCCGGTATGCCCCCGGATACCAGGAGCGATATGTCCCTGCAGCGGAAGCTGTTTTCGGGGACGTAACCCAGGAGCGTGTGGAGACCGTGGATGAGCTGGATCCGGAGATGCTGAAGCAGGCCATTGAGGCGGCAAAAAGCTCGGAACTTGCCATAATTTTTGCCGGGTCTACCAGGGATTACGAAACGGAAGCCTCAGACAGAGCGGATTTAAAATTGCCCTTTGCCCAGGAGGAACTGATCGAAAAGGTACTGGAGGTAAACCCGAGGACCATTGTGGTGATGATCGCCGGCGCCCCGTTTGATATCCGTAAGATCAAAGAAAAATCCCCGGCCCTGGTCTGGAGCTGGTATAACGGGTCTGAAGGTGGGAATGCCCTGGCAGATGTGTTGCTGGGCAATGTAAACCCATCGGGTAAGTTGCCCTGGACCATGCCCAAAAGCATTGCTGATTCCCCGGCGCACGCCACAGACAGTTTCCCTGGGGATGCCACCGTTTCCTATGAGGAAAAACTCCTGGTGGGGTATCGCTGGTTCGACACCAGGGATATAGAACCCCTTTACCCCTTCGGCTATGGAGGTTCCTATACCACCTTTGAAATCAAAGGGGTGCATCCTGACAAAGAAGTTTACTCGGAAAAGGATACCATTTACATTAAGGCTGAGGTGGCGAACACCGGCAGGTTCGACGGGAAGGAAGTCGTTCAGGTATACAGTTCTGTCCGGGATTCAGAGATCGACAGGCCGGCTAAGGAACTGAAGGGGTTTCAAAAGGTGCTTGTCCCGTCAGGGGAGACCAAAATTGTCTCGATTCCTGTTCCTGTTTCTGAACTGGCATATTACAATGTTGCCAAAGGCGCATGGGTAGTGGAACCCGCCCAATACGATTTCAGTATTGGCAATTCTTCCCGAAACAGACAGGCCTCATTTTCAATTCAGGTAAACTGAAATACCCGAGTTACCACTTCGGTATCTGACCGGGAACCTGCACGGAGGTATGTGTGCTGGTTGGCAGTTAAATTCCATCACTTAATGCCGATTCCGACAACTTTTCACTAGAGTCCGCCGGTGATTTGGCCCGATCGCTGGATTTTTTGATCAAACGGGTCCTGGTTTTAGGATTTACCGGGTGGGTTTGATTGAAAAGTCAAAGACATCCGGCCTCGAATAGTGGCCGGCCACGTCAAACATCCTTTTTGCTTTTATGATTTCCCGCAGGTCAATGGTTGCATACAAAATGCCTTCTTCTGCATCCAGGGGGCCGGCCAGGATTCGTCCGTCCGGGGCTACAATGCAGCTATTGCCCGCATTGATCCATTCCCGTCCTTCAGGATAGAGTTTTGTAAATTCAAACTCCTCGGGAATATCATTCCTTCGTAAGGCCATACAACAGCTGATCACGAAAAGACCACCTTCCCTTGCAATGTGCTGGACGGTCTGGAGCCATTTCGGGCTTTTGTCCCAGGTAGGGGAGGCCAGGATCTGTGCCCCGCTTTCGTAGATGGCATTTCGGGCTAATGGCATGAAATTCTCCCAGCAAATCAGCCCTGCGATCTTTCCGGCGGTCGTATTGTAGGACTTCAAAGTAGTCCCATCTCCCTGTGCCCATATAAGCCGTTCGCCTCCCGTAGGGATCAGTTTTCTGTGCTTACCCAGGATGGACCCATCATCGTTTATAAAAAGAATGCTGTTAAACAGACTTGTATTACTGGTCTCAGCATTGCGCTCATGCATGCCGATTACCACGTTGATGCCTGCTTTCTTTGCCGCCCTGCACAGCCTGTCGGTAGCTCCATCCGGAATCGAAACGGCACTTTCGACCAGTTTTAGATACAGCTCACTTAGGTCTGAACCCTTGCTGTTCGGAATGAGCCATACCCAATCCGGATATCCTGAAATGAAAGCCTCTGGGAATACGATCAACTTGGCGCCCTTTTTCCCGGCTTCGGAGATTGCATCGCATGCTTTGGAAACGGTTTCCTCTTTGTTTAAGAAGACAGGGGACAATTGGGCTGCGGCTACTATTAGAGATTCAGTCATCTGTATGTAGTTGTCAAGC
>SBFL01000344.1 GCA_006227965.1 Bacteroidota bacterium
AAAGCCTTCATGGCTGGCTTTTCAATACCGTTTACGTTTACGAAGGACTGCCGCTCGAGTTTTCATCTCTCCTCTATGGGCTTTCCGTAGTTGGGTTCTACCTCCTGCTGGGGTGGTGGATGTACCGGAGGAAGATCTTCATCAAAGTCTAGGAAACGTAGCCCTTCAACAGGCGGCCCACATACTTCCCTATCATGTCGAACTCGAGGTTTACGGGGCTCCCGGCCTGATATTGCCCGAACCGGGTATGTTCATAGGTGTAGGGGATGATGGCCACGCTGAAGGTGCCCGGCCCGGAATCCACGACCGTCAGGCTGACCCCATCCACAGTGATGGAACCTTTCTCGATGGTTACCCTGCCCGGACCACCTTCGTATTCGAAATGGAAAACCCAGCTGCCGTCGGCTTCCTCCACACGGGTACACCGCCCCATCTGGTCGACATGACCCTGCACAAGGTGGCCATCCAGGCGGGCCCCAAGGACCATGGCCCGTTCCAGGTTTACCAGGCTTCCAACCTCGAGGGCGCCCAGGTTGCTCCTCTGAAGGGTCTCATCAATTGCCGTGACCGTGTACTGGTCAGCATCCACAGCCACCACCGTGAGGCAGACGCCGTTGTGGGCAAGGCTCTGATCTACCTTTAGCTCCCGGGCAATGTCAGATTGAATGGTTATATGCAGGTTTCCGCGGTCCTTTTCCAGGCGCGATACTTTCCCCATGGTTTCGATGATTCCGGTAAACATAGTACGTGGAAATTAAGTAATTTTGGACTTTCAGTTCGCAAACAAAGGTACAACTTCATGCAGGATACGGAGGAGAATATAAAAGTAGGGATTTCAATTGGCGACCTGAATGGGATAGGCGGGGAGGTAGCCCTGAAGACCTTTGAGGACCCACGGATGCTTGACTTTTGTACCCCGGTTATTTTTGCCTCCAACAAAACAGTCACCCTCCTTAAAAACCAGTTCGGCCTGGAACTTAAATTTCACGGGATTCCGGATGCCGACCAGGCCCTGGAGGGCAAGATAAATGTCGTGAATGTCTGGAAGGATTCCCCCGATATTGAATTCGGAAAGCCGACCAAAGAAGGGGGGGACTATGCCATCAGGTCCCTTAGGTCAGCCGTTGAGGCGCTGAAAAAGGGAACCGTGGACATCCTTGTAACCGCCCCTATCAACAAAAAGACTGTACAGAGCGAGGATTTCAAATTCCCCGGACATACGGATTACCTCGCCCGTGAACTCGGGGGAGAAAGCCTGATGTTCATGGTGACAGACACCCTCAAGGTGGGGCTTCTCACAGACCATGTGCCGGTTAAGGATGCCCCTGCCCTGATTACCGAAAAGCGGGTTGTGGAAAAGATCAGGGCAATGGAAGGCTCCCTGGTTCGGGATTTTGGTGTCAGCAAACCCAAAATTGCCGTTTTGGGGATCAATCCCCACAGCGGGGATGAAGGGGTTATAGGAAGGGAGGACGAGGATGTGCTAAAGCCCGCCCTTCAAAAACTGGGGGAGGACAATCACCTGGTTTTTGGGCCTTATGCGGCAGATACTTTTTTCGCTTCTGACAACTACCTCAATTTTGACGGGGTACTGGCCTGTTACCACGACCAGGGGCTTATCCCGTTCAAGACCCTCTCCTTCGGGAAAGGCGTGAACTTCACTGCAGGTCTTTCCCGGGTCCGGACGTCCCCGGACCACGGGACCGCTTTTGATATCGCGGGAAAGGGGGAGGCAAACCCGGACAGTTTCAAAGAGGCCGTTTTCATGGGGATCCGGATTTTCAAAAATCGAACCGAGTACCAGGAACTCAACAGGAACCCGCTTAAAAAACACAAACTGAAACGCAGCGGAAAAGCAGGGGCCGGACAGGGGAAATAACTGCCCAAATAATTGGGTTTTAGCAAAAAAAAAGTATCTTTGCACGCCCTAAATGTATGGATAAGATGATGAGGCATAAGGAATTCGAAATTCCTTTTTCAGGTCTGAAACAGGGGAAACATCATTTTGAATATCAAATTGATCAAACGTTCTTTGACTCTTTTCAGTTCGACGAATTCAACGATTCGGACATCCGTGTAGATGCGTTCCTGAACAAGATCAACACGATGATGGATCTCGAAATGAAGGCAGAAGACTGGGTAAATCTGGCCTGTGACCTGACGGGAGAGCCTTTCAATCAGCCAATTTCAAGTGAGCTGGAGCTGGTCATTAAATTCGGGGAGGTTTTTAACGATGAGGACGATGAGATTTTGGTATTGCCCTTTGGGGAACACCAGTTCAACATCGCCCAGTATATTTATGAAATGCTGGTGCTCGCCGTTCCTCCAAAGCGGATCCATCCCGGAGTTGCCGATGGCACGCTGAAATCCAAGGCGCTGAAAAAACTGGCAGAATTACAGCCAAAAGAGGTCAAGGACAGCAAGGAAGAAACCGATCCCCGCTGGGACGCATTAAAGAGTTTACTAACGGACAAAAAATAACAGAGCATCATGGCACATCCTAAGAGAAAAACCTCCAAGACCAGAAGGGATAAGCGTCGTACACATTACAAGGCGACAGCACCAACGCTGGCCAAAGATCCCACCACGGGAGAGATGCACCTGTACCACAGGGCTCACTGGCATGAAGGTAAATTGTACTACCGCGGGCAGGTACTGGTTGACAAGACTGAGGAAACGGGCGCTTAAATTCGCCCTAAAGCACAGGGACTCCCACTTCAAAAAAGTGGGAGTTTTTTTATGAGTGCCTATTTTCAAAAATCCCTGATTTTGGGAAGAAAGTCGTGGAAAATCCTTAATTTTCACGACTTTTGAAGCAATTTCCAGGGGTTCTTCTACAAAACCTTCATTGAAATGAACAGGATAACAGCAGCGATTACCGCTGTAGGGGCATATGTTCCGGACTACCGGCTTACCAATGCTGTCCTTGAAACCATGGTAGACACCAATGACGAGTGGATCACCACGCGGACCGGGATCAAGGAGCGAAGAATTCTCAAAGACAAGGACAAAGGAACCTCTTATTTGGCAATCAGGGCTGCTGAGGACCTGATTAAAAAGAACAATATCGATCCGGCCGAGATCGACCTGGTGCTGCTCGGGACAGCCACACCTGACATGCCCGTGGCGTCTACGGCAGTTTATGTGGCCTCGGAGATCGGAGCTGTAAATGCCTTTGCCTATGATCTTCAGGCTGCCTGTTCCAACTTTCTTTACGGAATGTCCACAGCTGCCAGATATATCGAATCGGGCCGGTACAAGAAAGTATTGCTGATCGGGGCGGATAAGATGTCTTCCATAATCGATTATACGGACCGCACGACCTGTATTATTTTTGGGGATGGGGCCGGCGCCGTCCTTTTTGAGCCTTCTGAAGAGGGCTTCGGACTGATAGATGAATACCTCAGGTCAGACGGATCGGGGAGGCAGTTCCTGAAAATAGAGGCCGGGGGGTCGCTTATGCCGCCGACGGAAGAAACCGTTCGGCAGAAAAAACACTTCGTCTTTCAGGACGGAAAATCCGTCTTTAAGTTCGCGGTGTCCAACATGGCGGATGTGGCTGCCAAAATCATGGAGCGCAACAACCTTTCCCATGAAGACGTCCACTGGCTGGTACCGCATCAGGCCAACAAGCGCATCATCAGCGCCACGGCAAACCGGATGGGGCTGGACCCTTCTAAGGTGATGATGAATATCGAGAAATACGGAAATACTACCTCGGCAACTTTGCCGCTACTCCTCCACGATTACCAAAAGCAACTCAAAAAAGGGGACAACCTCGTTTTTGCAGCTTTCGGAGGTGGATTTACCTGGGGGGCCATATATTTGAAATGGGCCTATGACCCTAAATAAAGCAACTAACAAAACCTGAAGCATGGATATTAAAGAAATTCAAAGCCTCATCAAGTTCGTGGCCAGATCCGGGGCCAGCGAGGTGAAACTTGAAACGGATGACATAAAGATCACTATTCGCACGGGCCCCTCGGGAAGCACATCTGAGACCACCTATGTGCAACAGATTCCCGTCCAGGCTCAGCCTGTGGCCCAACCTTCTCCGCAGCAGGCTCCGGCGGCTTCACAGTCAGCCCAGGAGGACCCTAAAAAGGACAGCGACGATTCCAAATACATCACCATCAAGTCTCCGATCATAGGGACCTTTTACCGCAAGCCATCTCCGGACAAGCCAGCCTTTGTAGAGGTGGGGGATACCATTGGCAAAGGGGACGTACTTTGTGTGATCGAGGCGATGAAACTCTTTAACGACATCGAATCCGAAGTATCCGGAAAGATCGTGAAAGTATTGGTAGAGGATTCTTCTCCGGTGGAATTTGATCAGCCATTGTTTTTGGTCGACCCTTCCTGACACGGATAATGTCAGGCGAAACCAATACCTAAACTGCCAAGAAGAAGCACCATGTTCAAGAAAATACTGATTGCCAATCGCGGAGAGATCGCGATGCGTATTATCCGGACCTGTAAGGAAATGGGCATCAAGTCCGTTGCGGTATATTCCAAAGCCGACGAGGAGAGCCTGCATGTCCGGTTTGCCGATGAAGCCGTTTGTATTGGCCCGGCACCCAGTTCGGAATCCTACCTGAAGATACCCAACATCATCGCAGCGGCTGAAATCACCAACGCTGATGCCATCCATCCCGGATATGGGTTTCTTTCTGAGAACTCGAAGTTTTCTCGGATTTGTGCCGAACACGACATCAAGTTCATCGGTGCCACCGGGGATCAGATAGACAAGATGGGAGACAAGGCTTCGGCCAAGGCCACCATGAAAGAGGCTGGGGTCCCCACCATTCCGGGGTCTGATGGAATCCTCAAGGACCTGAACGAGGCTAAGAAAGTAGCTGCCAAGATGGGGTACCCCGTAATGATCAAGGCAACAGCCGGGGGCGGTGGTAAAGGGATGCGCGCCATTTGGAGGGAGGAAGACCTGGAGAAAAATTACGATAGCGCGGTCAAGGAGGCAGAAGCTGCCTTTGGCAACGGGGGCATGTACATGGAAAAACTCATAGAAGAACCCCGCCATATTGAAATTCAGATCATCGGAGATCAGTATGGAAAGGCCTGCCACCTGTCTGAGCGGGACTGCTCCATCCAGCGCCGCCACCAAAAGCTTACGGAGGAAACACCTTCCCCGTTTATGACCGACAAACTCAGGGAGGAAATGGGCCGGGCGGCCATTCGGGCCGCAGAATATATAAAGTACGAAGGGGCTGGGACCGTTGAGTTCCTGGTAGACAAGCACCGCAACTTTTACTTTATGGAAATGAACACAAGGATTCAGGTGGAACACCCGATTACAGAACAGGTGATCGATTACGACCTGATCCGGGAACAAATTCTTGTCGCCGGCGGGGTGCCTATTTCAGGCAAAAACTACGTGCCCAAGCTGCATTCGATCGAATGCAGGATCAATGCGGAGGATCCCTACAACGACTTCCGGCCTTCTCCAGGTAAGATTACCACCCTGCATACTCCTGGAGGTCACGGGGTTCGCCTCGACACCCACGTATACAGTGGGTATGTGATCCCGCCCAATTACGATTCCATGATTGCAAAACTGATCACAACGGCCCAGACCCGTGAGGAGGCGATCAACAAAATGAGGCGGGCGCTTGATGAGTTTTTTATCGAGGGGGTTAAAACAACGATCCCGTTCCATCAGCAATTGATGGACCATCCGGATTACCTGGCTGGGAACTACACCACCAAATTCATGGAAGATTTTAAGATGCAGCCGGCCCGGGAGGTTTCCTGACCGATGCTGTATCACGACTGAACGCCTAATATTTCCCGCATGGAACTGAGCTACTGGGAGTTCAAAACCTGGCTTAGCGAAATCGATTTCTGCATTGTCGGGAGCGGCATCACAGGCCTTAGTTGCGCCCTGTCACTCAGTGAATCCTACCCGGAAGCCCGAATACTCATCCTGGAGAAAGGAATCTTCCCCCAGGGAGCCAGCACCAAGAATGCCGGGTTTGCCTGTTTTGGCAGCCTGACAGAGATCCTTTCAGACCTTCAGACCCATACGGAGGATGAGATTGTCCAGCTCGTTTCCGACCGCTGGAGGGGCATACAGCTGCTCCGGAAGCGGTTGGGAGATTCCGGAATTGATTATAAGGGCTGGGGAGGATATGAGGTCTTCCTCAGGGAGGAAGACGCTCTGTATCAACACTGCATGGAACAGATGGAACGCATTAACCAGTTGCTTTTCCCGGTTTTTGGAAAGCCGTGTTTCCAGATGACGGAGAACACCTTCGGTTTTAAAGGAACCCTTCCAAAGCTGATTCTCAGTTCGGAAGAGGGCCAGATTGACACGGGCAGGATGATGCAGGCGTTACTTGACAGGGTTCAGCGCCGGGTCAATCCGGTGAGAATACTGAACGGTATCACACTCGGCGGGTATGAAGACCTGGGGGGGAGGGTCCTGCTGAAAACGGATCAGTTTGAATTCTACTGCAGGAAGCTCCTGTTGGCAACCAACGGTTTTGCGGCCTCCCTGGGAGACCTTGCCGTAAAACCTGCCCGGGCCCAGGTGCTTGTGACAAACCCCATAAAAGGCCTTAAGGTTAAAGGCACCTTCCATATGGATGCAGGGTATTACTATTTCCGTAATGTTGGGGAGCGAATCCTCCTGGGGGGTGGGCGTAACCTGGATACGGAAGGAGAAACCACAACTGAATTCGGGCAGACAGAGGTGATACAAAACCGCCTGGAATCGCTGTTAAAGGAGGTGATCCTTCCTGGCAAGGAATTCCGGATTGAACAGCGCTGGAGTGGTATCATGGGGGTAGGCCCGCAGAAAAAACCAATTCTTAAAAAACTCTCCCCGAATGTTGCCTGCGGAGTGCGTCTGGGCGGCATGGGGGTGGCCATAGGAAGCCATACGGGAGCTGAGCTTGCCAGGCTAGGGAGCCAATAGCAACGAGTGCCGGAATACCTGTGGCCGTGACCGTTTTTAAAGTTCATTTTTTTAGCGGATATTAAGGCACCTAATCTCAAGGGTGTCTTTATGGAAATCCTGCTCCTGCTCTTCTCAGTCCTCTGCATCATATGGTTGACCACCCGCCTGAAGGTCCACCCATTTCTTGCACTCCTGCTTATTTCCATGGGATACGGTGCCCTGGCCGGCATGCCTTTGCAGGCCCTTGTGGAAGCCGTTAATGAAGGATTTGGCAATACTCTGGGAAAGATCGGGCTGATCATTGTCCTGGGAATCATAATCGGGTCCTTCCTGGAGCATACCGGAGGTGCACGGGCCATAGCCGGCAAGGTGCTCAAATGGATCGGGAGCAAAAAGGTGCCCCTGGCCATGGGAGTGCTGGGCTACATCGTGTCCATCCCGGTATTTGCCGACAGTGGCTTTATGCTTTTGGATCCGCTTGGAAAGAGTCTGAGCCGGAAATCGCGGATTTCCCTGGCAGGAACTGCCATTGCCCTGGGCCTGGGCCTTATGGTGTCCCATACCCTGATTCCTCCTACTCCAGGCCCGATTGCAGCAGCGGGTATCCTGGAGGCGGATCTGGGGCTGGTGATCCTTTTCGGGCTTCCTGTAAGCCTGCTTGCCCTGGCGGTTTCAGTTGTCTTTGCGAGCCGTTACGCAGCCAAAACCTATATAGATCCGAACGTGGCCCTGGAAGCAGAACCAGAGGAGGAAGGAGTGCCTGCAACCTACAGGCCGGGGTTTATCCTGTCGAGTCTGCCGATCGTTGTACCCATCCTTCTGATTGTATTGAAATCTGCGGTGGGTGGGGTAGTGGAAGGACAATCTCCCGTCCTGGCCAGCTGGGTCGGGTTTTTAGGGGAACCCGTGATCGCTTTAATGATCGGGTTGCTACTGTGTCTGCTACTACCAGCCAAACTCGACAGGCAGATGCTGTCTTCTTCGGGGTGGGTAGGGCAGGCCGTGCGGGATGCTGCATCTATCCTGCTTATCACCGGTGCCGGGGGGATCTTTGGAACAGTTCTGCAGCGTTCCGGGATTGCTGAATCCATGGGATCCCTCCTGGCAGCTTATGATCTTGGAATATTCCTGCCTTTTGTCCTGGCGGCGGCCCTGAAAACAGCCCAGGGATCCTCTACGGTAGCCCTGATAACGGCAGCCTCCATCCTGTTGCCCTTGATGCCTTCCCTCGGGCTGGAATCAGAAATTCAGAAGGCCCTGGCCGTGGTCGCACTGGGGGCCGGCTCTTCGGTTATTTCCCATGCAAACGACAGTTTTTTCTGGGTGGTGACCCAAATGAGCGGCATGGACGTCCGGACCGGTTACCGGCTATTCGGGGCAGGCACATTTCTTTTGGGAACCACGGCTGCCCTGGGCGTATTTATCTGTTCACTGATTTTTGCCTGATCGTTGTTTTCAAAGGGGCATCCGCTTGTTGATGGTCTCCAGGGATACATTCAGATAGACTTTGACTCCGGAATCCATTGGTGTTTCTGAATCGAAGACCACACTTCTTCCTGATTCCAGGAGGCCGTAGATCCGGTAATGGCTCCCGAGATAATAGGACTGTCTTACCTCAACCAGCATGCCTGATTTTTTCGAAACTTTTAGTTCATGCGGGTACACGATGATATTCCTGGTGGTGGAGGCATAGGATTTGAGAACCTCGATTGGGATGAGGTTGGCCTCAGACAGTAATTCGGCGGTATACAGGTTCCTGGGTTTTTCGAATAAATCCTGTGTGGGCCGTATATCCAGGATATCGCGGTCCCTGAGTATCATGACGCGGTCTGCAAACGGCAGGACGTCGTGGTGGTCATGGGAGGCACAGATGCAACTGATGCCATTTTTCTTCAGGAACCCGAAAAGGTTGCGCCTCAGCTTGTTCCTTCTGAAATGGTCGATGTGGCTGAAGGGCTCATCCAGCAGCAGCAATTCAGGCCGTAGTGCCAGCACCCTCGCCAGGGCGACCCGCTGTTGTTGCCCGCCACTTAGGAACTGAACTTTTTTGTCCCGGTACTCGGAAAGCTCCATGGTCTCCATGAGCTCTTCCGTCCGGGCGGCCATTTCCTCTGGTTCTGCCGGAGACAGGAACTTGCTGATATTTTCCGCCACGGTGGTAAAGGGCATCAAATCGAAATCCTGCGCCAGATACTTCACATAGGGCCCTCCCGCGACGAGTTGGTAAGCAGGGCCTTTAATGGCCTTCTTCTTCCATCGGATACTTCCGGTCTCAAAAGGGAGCTCCCCGTACAGGAGCTTCAAAAGGGTGCTTTTGCCACACCCGCTTTCCCCCATAACGGCAAGGTATTCCCCGCCGGCAACTTCAAAGCTAAGGTCTTCCAGGACGGGTTCCTGGTCATAGGCGAACGATAGGTTTTTTACTCTGAGCATGCCGTAACAAAAAAATCCGCTTCCTGAAGAAACGGATTTTAAAGTGAATTACCAATGGTTATTCTTTGAACTCTTTCAGGACAGCCTGGTTCGGCAACTCCTCAAAACCCATGTTGTACAGGGTGAATCCGAAGATGTCTGCGTATTGTTCAATAGTCTTGCTTATGGGCGTTCCTGCTCCATGACCTGCATTTGTTTCAATCCGGATCAATACCGGGTTGGCACCGCTGTGTTTCTCCTGCAGGGTGGCGGCGAATTTGAAACTATGTGCCGGAACGACCCGGTCATCATGGTCTGCCGTAGTGACCAGGGTGGCCGGATAGGCCACTCCCTGTTCGATATTGTGCAGAGGTGAGTATCCCTTCAGGTATTCAAACATTTCAGGGCTATCCTCGGACGTCCCATAGTCATAGGACCAGCCGGCACCCGCCGTAAAGGTATGGTAGCGCAACATGTCAAGGACCCCGACTGCCGGCAGCGCCACTTTCATGAGTTCGGGCCGCTGGGTCATAACGGCACCCACCAGCAGGCCCCCGTTGGAACCGCCGCGAATGGCCAGGTAGTCAGGAGAAGTATACCCTTCAGAGATCAGGTATTCCCCTGCGGCGATGAAGTCGTCGAACACATTCTGTTTGTTCGTTTTGATGCCGGCGTTGTGCCACTTCTTCCCGTATTCACCTCCACCCCGGATATTCGGGACGGCATATATCCCGCCCTGCTCCATCCAGACAGCATTGGTGGTGCTGAAACCTGGGGTCAGGCTGACGTTGAA
>SBFL01000027.1 GCA_006227965.1 Bacteroidota bacterium
AAAATATGGCCCGGCCTGCCCAGTTCATTCGCCCGGGTTTCGGGGTCCACCAACGCTTTGATCGTCTTGGACCGGTCGTGAACGGATATCCCCGTGGTGCATCCATGCCCGATAAGGTCTACAGAAACGGTAAACTGCGTATGATGAAGCACGGTGTTGTTCTCCACCATCATGGTCAGGTCCAGCTCCTGGCAGCGCTGTTCGGTCAGCGGAGCACAGATGAGCCCCCTGCCGTGGGTTGCCATAAAATTGATCATCTCAGGGGTAACGGTCTCTGCTGCCGCGATGAAGTCCCCTTCGTTTTCCCGGTTTTCGTCATCCACCACGATGATTACCTTGCCCTTTCGGATATCTTCAATGGCAGACTCGATGGTGTCCAGATGTATTTCTTTTTTCATCAGCTGGTTTGCGTTGCCTTCTTTATTCTAAATCGTGAAAAACGTTCCTTTATAAAATCCATAAAATGACCGAAGTCAGTCAGTCCCCTGTCTGCGGTGGCCCTTCGGGTCAGCCAGATACTCAGGGGGAGCATGATCATGGTGGGAAGCCACGCCCCTAGGACCGGGTGTATGTTCCCCTCTTTGGCGTAATTGCTCGAAAACACACCGAAAAAATAATAGGCCAGGAACAATACGATGGCGATCACCATGGGCAGGCCCAATCCGCCCTTTCGGATAATGGCACCCAGGGGAGCCCCGACAAAGAAGAGGATGATACAGGAAAATGCAAGCGCAAATTTCTTATGCAGGCTTAAAATGTGCATGTTGTAGCGCTTATAGCTCAGTTCGAGTTCTTCCCGTTTCCCCCTTACGGAGTTGAGAATATTCTTTACCGAATTCCGTGAGGCGTCCAGGATCTGGCCCTGTTCAAATGCCCTAAAAGGACTGAGAGGGTCTTCATCCACAATAACCCGCCTGGGCACCATCGGGAATTGGGCGCTGTCGGTTGCCTGACCGGGAATTTGCTTGACCAGTGCCGCCCTTATGGAATCCTGAACCTGTGACACGGAATCCCTTGCCCGGGAGATACTGTCCGGGATAACTGCCTGAAAGGCCCCCATCCGCATGGCGATGTTTTTGGAAAATGCACTCACCAGGCCTCTGTTGTGGTTTTCTATAGAATCTATATCGGTAAGCAGCCGCCTGACATTCTTCATCCGGTCTGTTTCCACATTCCGGTCTGCCTCCAGGTCCTCCATGTTGTCGGGAAGCTCGATATTCATGATGTAGGTCTCAAAATCCGCCCTGGCAAAGGGGTGGTGTTTTCCCTCCGTCCCGGATTTAGAGATCAGTTCCTCGTAATAGTGCCCATCCTTCAGGAGGAGCTGTATGATATCGGACCCCTCCTCACTGATCAGCTCTCCTGTGGCTGCTTTGATAACCGTGGTATTGCGCTGCAGGTTCGATTTTTGGTGAATGATGACATTTTCCAGAAACCGGTCGTTTTCCCCGTACTTCCTGTCTACTTTGATGTTAAGCCCCTCGAAGTCGCTGAAAACCCCTTCAACGATCACAGCGGCGGGTTTCAGGGTGGCTATATTCCGCCTGAGGTTGTAGATCTTTTGCTCAGAGGCCGGGATTACCGTATTGGCGAAATAAAATGTAACCCCTCCCAGGATCACGACAAAGACGATGATGTAACGCATGGACCGCAGCAGGGAGATCCCGGAAGCCTTCATGGCAGCAAACTCATAATTCTCGGCAAAGGCACCGAAAGTCAGGATCGATGAGAGGAGCACGGTCAGGGGGAGGACCTTTTCCGTGAGGTTGGGCATCAGGTAGAGCAGGAACTTTCCAATAATCATCAAATCCAGCCCTTTACCCGCCAGATCGTCAATAAAGAGCCAGATCGTCTGAAAGATGAAGATGAACATCAGGATCACAAACGAACTGATAAAATTCATAAGGATCCTTCCCAGTATGTATTGATCCAGGATTCGCACCCCCTAGTTTCTTATGATGTAGTACCCTTCCTCCGTGTACTTCTTTTCATCAAAGGTAAATAAGGTTTTTGACAGGGGTTGATCGGTTTTAAAAGAATTAACACTGATGGTGGTCTTGGTACCGTTCTTCCCGGTTTCGATCAGCTTGTAGATATGCTTTGTCTCCACATCGATCCCGAGCAGGATGGAGGCCACTTCGGAATTGGAGTCAATAGGGGTCAGCCTGACATACTGAATCTTCCGCCCCTGCACGTTTTGAAGGATGTCCCAGTCATAGGTATGTCCTTCCTTATAAAACGTGAGCATTTTCGAAGGGCTCACCGTTCCGCTATCCTCCGACTTGTCATCGATGGTGACCTCCTCGTTTTCCGGGACGATGGTGTAGACCTTTTTTCCATCATAGAGTTGCTCGGCGCCCATGTAATTCAGGTAATACATATCTCCCTTCAGGGTCACATTGCCCCGAGTTTCCTGACTAACATCGGCTTCACTGTTGTACAGGTCGAATTTGAAGTCCACCACTATGTTTTCATATCCCATGACCTTGTTATAGACCTCGTCCAAAAGTGCCTTTGCCCTGGCGCCGTCCTGGGCATTTATACGCCCCGGGGCCAGACAGATCAGGAGGATTAAAAATGCATTCCGTTTCATGCTATTCATTTGTTTCGTTTCTAAGCAGTTCGTTAAGGGCTGTAAGGTCTTGCACCAGAACCTGCCTGGCCTTGCTTCCCTCAAAGGGGCCCACAATCCCTGCAGCCTCCAGCTGGTCAATGATGCGTCCGGCCCGGTTGTATCCCAGTTTAAGCTTGCGCTGGATTAGGGAGGCAGACCCCTGCTGGGCAGCTACAATGACCTCTGCGGCTTCGCGGAACTTGGTGTCCCGGTCCTCGATATCGTAATCAATCCCTGTGCCAGATTCGTCGTCCACGTACTCCGGCAGGAGGTGTGCATCCGGATACCCGCGCTGAGAACCTATGTATTCCGTTATCTTGGCAACCTCAGGGGTATCCACAAAAGCGCACTGCAGGCGGATAATCTCGTTGCCCTGGGTAAACAACATGTCTCCCCGTCCGATCAGCTGATCCGCTCCCTGGGTGTCCAGGATGGTCCGGGAATCGATTTTGGAAGTCACCCGGAAGGCAATCCTGGCCGGGAAATTTGCTTTGATAAGTCCGGTGATCACATTGACAGAAGGCCTTTGAGTGGCAATGACCAGGTGGATGCCGATGGCCCTGGCCAGCTGGGCCAGGCGTGCGATGGGCGTTTCAACCTCTTTCCCCGCCGACATGATCAGGTCCGCAAATTCATCGATCACCAGAACTATGTAGGGCAGGTACCGGTGCCCTTCATGGGGGTTTAGTTTCCGGGCCTTGAACTTGGTGTTGTACTCCTTGATATTCCTGACCATGGCCACTTTCAGCAACTCATAGCGGTTATCCATTTCAATACAGAGGGAGTTCAGGGTGTGGATTACCTTGGTGTTATCCGTGATGATGGCCTCCTCGCTGTCCGGCAGCTTGGCCAGGTAGTGCCGCTCGATTTTGTTGTAGAGGGTAAGCTCTACCTTTTTTGGGTCGACCAGGATGAATTTCACCTCTGCCGGGTGCTTTTTATAGAGGAGGGAAGTGAGGATGGCATTAAGCCCCACCGATTTCCCCTGGCCTGTCGCACCCGCCATTAGCAGGTGTGGCATTTTGGCCAGATCTACTACAAAGGTCTCGTTGCTGATGGTTTTCCCAAAGGCAATGGGAAGCTGCATCTCAGCGTTCTGGAACTTTTTGGAAGCGATTACCGAACGCATGGAAACTACGGT
>SBFL01000040.1 GCA_006227965.1 Bacteroidota bacterium
GCGATTAATTCTTCCATACCAGATTCCTCAGGGTCCAAATCCTTTACCGACTCGTAGGCCTGCTGCTGGATAGCCGGATGGCGGGCGAGCAGGAAAAGGGTAAAACTAAGGGCATTGGCAGTGGTTTCGTGTCCGGCCGTAAACAGGATTAGCACCTCGTCTATAAGCTGTCTCCGTGACATGGGCGACCCATCCTCATAACGTGCTTCCAAAAGCATATCGAGCAAATCCCCTTCGCGTCTGCCGGATTTTACCCGCATCTCTATCAGACGGTCCAGCAGCCCGCGGGCTTCCCGGGAAAGTTTGAGATGGCGCCCGATACGCCCTGTCACCCGAAACCACCACTTAAAATAAGGCTGACGCATTTCCCGGATTAGCATCTGCTGGTTGGCCTCTGTTATTTCCTGAAGGCGATTCATGTCCTTCCTGAGGTCACCAGCGCTGAACAGGGATTGGGCCACTACCTGGAAAGCCAGGTCGCTCATAAGGGGGAATATATCCAGCGTCCTGTTTACGGGAATTCCGGATAATTCCCTGCGGATAGTATTGAACATTAGTCCGAGAAGCTGCTGGAGCTTTTCCCTGTGAAAGGCAGGTTGAATCATTTTTCGGTGCCTCCTCCAGAATTCCCCTTCACTGGTGAGAATACCCTGACCGATGTATTTAGCCAGATCCCTGGTCTGCAACTCGGATTTGGCGTAATTCCGATGGTTCTTTTGCAATACATGTCTGACGATATAGGGATCCCTGGTGAAGACCACCCTTGTTTTGGGCATGATCTGTATTGCAAAGGTATCCCCGTGCCGGCTGAAATTCTCATTATGGAACGGCAGCGGGTTTTTCAGGATACGCTTCCGGTTTCTGAGCACCGTCCAGGGCGAAACCTCATGTATGTCGGCCCTTGGGTTCGCATCGGGATGGCGGGCTTCGGTCTGCTTTTTGGGGAAGGTTTTGGAGTTTCCGGACATCGCCTACTGGGAATCTGAGAAAAGCCCTGGTTGGGTTCCCCCTTTGATTCTTCCCAGATGACGGTATGCCAGCTCAGTCACTTCACGCCCCCGGGGCGTGCGCATAATAAAACCCTGTTGAATAAGGAAGGGTTCATAAACCTCCTCTATGGTCTCGGCATTTTCGGATACAGCCGTTGCCAGGGTACTGATCCCCACCGGGCCCCCTTTAAATTTGTCGATAATGGTAGCCAGGATCTTATTGTCCATCTCATCCAGGCCATAGGTGTCCACATTCAGCGCTTTGAGCCCGTACCGGGAGATTTCCAGATCGATCCTTCCATTCCCCTTGATCTGTGCAAAGTCACGGATCCGTCTAAGCAGGGCATTGCAAATTCTGGGGGTTCCCCTGCTCCGGCCGGCAATTTCTATAGCGGCCTCATTGGTAATAGGGACCTTCAGGATATCCGCAGACCGCTCCACTATGGTAGACAGGAGTTCGGTATTGTAATATTCAAGCCGGCTTGCAATGCCAAAACGGGCACGCATGGGTGCTGTCAGCAGGCCCGACCGGGTCGTGGCCCCAACCAGGGTAAACGGGTTCAGGTGAATCTGAACGGAGCGGGCATTTGGCCCGCTTTCAATCATAATGTCGATCTTGAAATCCTCCATGGCCGAGTAAAGGTATTCCTCCACCACAGGGCTCAGCCGGTGTATCTCGTCAATAAAAAGTACGTCCCTTTCTTCCAGGTTGGTTAACAGGCCCGCCAGATCCCCTGGCTTGTCCAGTACCGGACCGGAAGAAACCTTCAATCCCACACCCAGTTCATTGGCCAAAATATGCGCCAGCGTCGTCTTGCCCAGCCCGGGGGGGCCGTGAAGCAGCGTATGATCCAGGGCCTCCTGCCGCAGGTTGGCAGCCTCTACAAATACTTTCAGGTTCTCAAGCACCTTTTCCTGACCGGTGAAATCATCAAATGAGATCGGCCGGAGTGCCCTCTCGATATCGAGTTCTTCCGGGGAAAGGTGTTCTGAGGTTGGATCCAGGTGTTCGTTCATCTGAAACAAAGATAGGAAAACTGCCCCGCAATAAAGCGGATGAAGACTGGTGAATTCTTTGGTGATTTTTTGACAATTATCATATTTTCACAGCTAAAAGTTCCCCTTCTTTGTATTAAGTAAAAGCGCTGTCTCCCCTGGGATTCGCGCACATAAAAACAACACCTAAAAGCCGCCCTGACTATGGCATCATTCAATCTGACCCAATACGGGATCGACGTAAAAGACATTCACAGAAACAGCAGCGTACCCACACTATATGAAATCGGGTTGCGCAAGGAAGCAGGGACCGCCATCTCCGATGTGGGTGCCCTGTTGGTTTATTCAGGCGAAAAAACCGGACGAAGCCCGAAAGACAAGCGGATCGTAAGGCACACTGAATCCGAAAAGAATATTGACTGGGGAAATGTCAATATCAGCCTGGACGAACAGACCTATTTCGTGAACCGGGAGCGGGCCATTGATTACCTGAACATCTGTGAACGTCTCTTCGTCGTGGATGCCTATGCCGGCTGGGACCCCAAATACCGGCTCAAAGTCCGGATTATCTGTACCCGTGCCTACCACGCCCTGTTTATGCAGAATATGCTGATCATGCCGACGGCGGAGGAACTGGCTGATTTTGGAACACCTGATTATGTAATCCTCAATGCCGGGGGATTCCCCGCCAACTCCTACACCTCTCAGATGACTTCCAAAACTTCCGTGGATGTTAATCTGGAGCGGAAGGAAATCGTGATCCTGGGTACCCAGTATGCGGGGGAAATGAAAAAGGGGATCTTCTCCGTGATGAATTACCTGATGCCCCTGGAAGGGGTCCTTCCCATGCACTGCTCTGCAAATGTGGGTGCCGGGGGGGATGTAACCTACCTCTTCGGGCTCTCAGGAACCGGAAAGACAACCCTCAGTGCCGACCCCAAGCGGAAGCTAATCGGGGATGACGAACACTGCTGGACTGATGAGGGGACCTTCAATATAGAAGGAGGCTGTTATGCCAAGGCCATCAACCTGTCGGCCGAGAGTGAGCCGGACATCTTCAACGCCATTCGCTTCGGAACCGTCCTTGAAAACGTGGTTTACGACAGGGCCACACGGGTAGTGGATTACACGGATACCTCCATCACACAGAATACCCGGGCCTCCTACCCGATCCACCACATTGAAAATGTCCAGATGCCCTGTGTGGCAGGCCACCCGAAAAATATTATTTTCCTGACCTGCGATGCCTTTGGGGTTCTCCCCCCGGTGAGCAGGCTCACCCCGGAACAGGCCAGTTACCATTTTATTTCTGGGTATACCGCCAAAGTAGCCGGGACCGAAATGGGAGTCACTGAACCTGAGGCTACCTTCAGTGCCTGTTTCGGAGCAGCATTCATGATGTGGCACCCTAACAAATATGCCGAATTGCTGGCGGAAAAAATGAAGAAGCACAACGTAACGGCCTGGCTGATCAATACCGGCTGGACAGGCGGAGGTTACGGAGTGGGTTCCCGCATTAAGCTTAAGTACACGCGTGCCATGATAGATGGCATACACAATGGGGATTTTGAAAATACCGATTTTGTGATGGACCCGAACTTTGGTTTTATGATCCCGGATTCCTGTCCGGGGGTTCCCCAGGCGATCCTGATCCCTAAAAATACCTGGGACGACAAAAAAGGGTACGAAGCGACCAAGGACAAACTGATCGCCCTTTTCCGGGAGAACTTCAGAAAGTTCGAGGCAGGGGTGAATACGGAAATTATCGA
>SBFL01000036.1 GCA_006227965.1 Bacteroidota bacterium
AGTCCATTTTCCTCAATGAATGTACTTATGAACCGACCTTCGGTATCTTCCACCGTAATATATTCATACCCCAGCCCCATTTTTAGGTTGCCTCCCAGCGGACCCCGCCAGATCAGCGAAGGGGAAAGATTCACCTTTCGCATCCTGACCCGGTTATAGTCTAGGCCCAGCTCATCGTCCGGGTTTGGGGTCTCGTTACCAAATCCGAAAAAGTTATTGGTAAAATTGGGACTCGTATACCCGGCATCCAAATGGAGGTTCCACCGGCCCAGCACCCTGGCAAATTCTCCCGCATAGGCAAAATCCAGGCCTTTGGTGGCAAAATAGTAAGCCCCTTTCACAGAATGCCTGGCAGAAAAAGGATTCCTCAGAAACCCATACTGTGTGAATGTATACCCCAGTCCCAGTTTGATGCCGTCATCCGGATTAAAACCAACTACAGGAAATACCTGACGGGTTTCATCACCGGGTTTAAGGGGCATGTAGGTGTTGATTTCGTAATCATCTGTCAGCAGGGCTTTTGCCCGGCCAGGGCCTTCAATGACGGACTTTTTGCTTTTGTAATCATACAGCCTTGCCTTTTTCCCGGAGATCACCTCGTACCGGTCCTTTCCCTGTCCCCCCACGATTCTCAAAACAATACGGTTGTCACGGGGTAAGTCAATTTCGAAGCGGTCCGTATCATCTAACCCGTAAATCCAGATTTCACGGGTAAGCTTGGGATCGAAGGTTTTCTGGTAAAACCTTTTATCCTTTTCCCCGTTAATGATGCGATAGCCCGAAACGGAGATTCGCTTTCCGCCTGTTCCCTTTACTTCGAACCAGTCATCCTTGTCTGTACCCTGAATAATCACCTGTTCCTGCAAGACCTCAAAATAAGAACGCGCATACGCATCCAGATCCTCCAGGCGTTTGAGCATGATGCCCTTCAGGTGCTCAGGGGTACTGTCCCGGACCTCCGGGGGAAATCCTTCAAAGGCACGGTCGATCAGACCGGGAGTTATTCTGTTTTGAATATAGCTGGCTTGTGCGAGCCAGTTTTCAAGGGTAGTCTGGCCCAGAAGGGCACGATCCAGTGTAAAACCATTGGAGTTAAACGTGCGTACATTCCTTATTTCTGTGGTAAAGCCTTCCATCTTCTTGACAGCAGGCACTAACCGGGTCAAAATCCAGCCAATAGAGCCGTCCCCCATGATCGAAAAGACCTGGTCACGATCCCGTGGGATCGGCCGGTAAATCACCCTGCCGGAACCTTTCTTTCGGTATTCCGCCCAGCGCCACTGATCCTGGTGGCGGTCCCAGTCCCCAATGAGCATGTCGAAGAGGCGGGCACGTATGTAGGCATCGGTGTCAACCGTATATTTTTCATCTTCCCTGAGCCGTTGAAGCATCTCATAGGTGCTTTCGATATCCCTGGCGTAGCCAAAACTTGCCAGGTCCTCGTGGCCGCCGGAAACATGTTCCTCGATCATATAGAGTTCATCTCCGAAATCCTCGTTGTATTTTCCAAGGGTCGGCTGTTTGGGAACATATACCAGGAAAGGATTTGTATGGTAGATCCCGAGGGAATCGGAAAGTGGGCCAAGGACAAATGGGGCATAGGGGTGGGCACCGGTATAGAGGTCCTGCAGGAACTGTACGGGAGCAGTCCCTTCAAATTCCCCTATGATGTACCGATCCCGGAATGCCAGGGCCTGAAGGTTCTGTTCCGCCTGCTTCCTTACTGCCCGCATAACATACTCCCTCCCGGTGGAATGCCTTAACCTGAGGGATTTGGATTGCTGTCCCCCACCCTTCCTGACCGGGATCAACCCCCCGAATAGGGTGTCAAGGCGAACCGTAGGTACATTGACTTCCGTGCCGTAGTACTTGCGATACCTTTCTCCCCAAAGACTCCGGTACAGTCTTCCTTTATCTACCTCATACTGTGTGTATACGGAAGACCTTGTGACGGGGTTAAATTCGGATTCATATACATGCGTGAGCACGGATTTACGAGGGGGAAAAACTTCATCGCTAAAGAGAAAGCGCTCCCCCCCATCCTCAGCAACCCCGTAATACCGTACCCGGGTACTCCCGTCTTCAAGTACCTGTAATACGGCATAGCCCCCCATGCCAGTGGAAAAACGACTCCCCCCGGACAGACGGGTATAGCCGGTTTTCGCCCCGGCCCCGCTGACGATCTGTGGAATCCCCTGTTCCACAATGTATTGGAGGGTATGTTCATGGCCCGATGTTATCAGTACGCGCTCCCCGAAAGCCGCAAGGGTGAGTAGGCGTTTTTGCATCTCCTGATAGCGCTTGTTAAACAGGTCTTCAGAGGAAGCCCCACTGGTTTTACGGAACAGGTTGATCAGGGAACCCAGGCCAGGAAGGGGCCCGATTCGGCTGGAGGGATAAAACTGCTGCCGGAAACTGAACTGCCCCCCGTGCTCCCCATAGGTAAACATGGGGTGGTGTATAGCCAGCAAAATGGTTTTATCGGCATTTTTTTTGATCTCCCCCTCCAGCTCCGCCCAGAATTTATCCCGGTTCTTGATCTCACAATCATCATTAATGCTGGGCCGCCGGTCCCAGTTAGAAAGGTACCACTTGGAGTCGATAGTGATAAGCAGGATATCCTCCGCGATTTGTTTCTGGGCAAGGGGGCATCCGTTCTCGGGCAGAAAAACATCCTTTTGGTCGAGATAGTCCTCCACGTATTTTTCCTGTCTTTTCAGCCCTTTAAGTCCATTGCTGTACCAGTCGTGATTTCCCGGGATAAAAACCGGCTGCCCCTTGAAGTTCTCCAGGATTTTCAATTGGGCATCCAGGTTGCTTTTAGCTTCCTCATATGCCTGGGGAGATTTCTTAGGCCCCGGCATCCCGTAGGGGTAAATGTTATCGCCCAGAAACACGACCGTGCTGTTTTCAGAGGCCTGCTGCAGACGATCGCGTAAGCGCAGCAATACGCGGTTGATGGAGTCGGGAGGCGAAAGGCCTGCATCCCCTATCAGATAGAATGTATGGCTTACGTCAGGAGTGTCAGGGACTTCCTGAGCCGTAACCGGGTTCTTGTATTTTGGAACATAGGTGGCACATGAACCCGCCAAAAGGAGCAGGAAAAGTAATGGGATCCACCCTTTGTCAAAACGGCAAGGGGAGGCGAATTTTTTGTACTTTGTATACTCAATTGTATATCCCATGTCAAAACTTCTGGAAGCCACTGAAACCTTTGTGACTCATTTACTTTCCGAAGAATTGGATTCCCGGTATCTCTACCACAACCTGAAACACACACAGCGGGTAGTCCAAAGTACGAAAGAATTACTTGAACACTATGGTTTAGACGAAAAGGAGCGCAATACCTTACTGCTGGCAGCCTGGCTTCACGATACCGGGTACACACGCGGTAGTACCGATCATGAAAAAGAGAGTTCCCGGATCGCGGATAAGTTCCTGTCGGAGAAGGGTGTGGAGGCCGGAACCATCGAACAGGTAAGCGGCCTGATCATGGCCACGCATCGGTATCACGAGCCTGATAATCCCCTGGAAGAAATCATCCGGGATGCCGATGCATTCCACCTGAGCGAAAAAAGTTTTGTGGAAATTTCCGAACTTCTCCGGGAAGAGCTCTCCAGGATGGGCATCGCCCATTACACGACCGGGGAATGGCGGGAGGCCAATATAGAAATGTTCCGCACCGAGCACCATTTCTACACCGAATATGCCAGGGAACACTGGCAGCCCGGGAAGGACAAAAACCTC
>SBFL01000406.1 GCA_006227965.1 Bacteroidota bacterium
TGAAAGACATCCACGATATGGGCTTCGAGGTGTTTAACCCGGTTCAGCCCGATGTGCCCGGCCACCATCCCAGGGACATGAAGGAGGGTTTTGGCGATCTGTTTTCCTTCTGGGGGGCCATCGATCAGCAGGACCTGCTTCCCAAAGGCAGTGATAAAGAGCTAGAAATGGACATCATAGAAAAAATCAGAATCCTGGGTGAAGGCGGCGGGTACATGATCTCTCCGGCCCATATCATCCAGAACGATGTGCGTCCGGAACGCGTTTTGAAATTTATCGAGCTTTGTTACCAGCATGGTAAGATACAATAGCAGAAGATCATCAATCCGAAATTCAAATTAGAATGAAAGAAACCATCCTGAATTATGCGGCTTTTTTTGCCCTGGGTCTGTTATCACTTGGATGCAATAACAATGCTGCCAATGAGGCAGATGAGGAATTATTTTTTCAAGTAAAAAGAGATTTTAAAAACCCGGAGGTCAGCAGCGGAGTAAATTGCTGGTGGTGGTGGCTTAACGGCAATGTAAACAAAGCAGCCATCACCAAGGACCTGGAAGCCATGAAATCCAGGACTTTCCAAGGGGCCATGATCTTTGATGCAGGCGGGCATAACCAGCGGGGAAACCGGGACATTCCCGATGGCCCCCTTTTTGGCTCGCATCCCTGGAACGAATTATTTGTTTTTGCCCTGGATGAGGCCAGGCGTTTGGGCCTGGAAATGGGCTTCAACATCCAGAGTGGCTGGAACCTGGGAGGGCCCAGGGTGACTCCTGAGTATGCGGCCAAGCAGCTTACCCATTTCCAGATAAAAATTGAAGGTGGACGGGCTGTTTCCCTTCTGCTGGAACAGCCCGAAAGCCGCATGGATTTCTACAAGGATATTGTCGTTCTGGCCTTTCCTTTAAAGGCATCAAATAAAATCCAGGAGGGCATTTCAGATCTGGAGCTTAAACTGGGCTTCCACGAACTGGGGGGATCGGCACCCGATTGCCGTTTTTTGCTAGGAAACAGGCCCGACTCAAAAAGCCTGGAGGGACGGGTCTACCGGGTGGATCAAAAGGATATTCTCAACCTGTCGCCTATGATGGATACAACCGGAAAGCTGGACTGGGATGCTCCGGCCGGGGAGTGGGTGGTCCTGCGTATTGGTTATACCTGCACCCCTTCGCATGTTTCCACATCCAGCAACCAATGGCAGGGGAGCGTGCTGGACTACATGAGTAAGGAAGCCTTCGATTTTTACTGGAAGGATGTGGTGGAACCCATATTTGCAGCGGCCGGTGACCATGTGGGGACCACCCTGAAGTACATGGAAACAGATAGCTGGGAATGCGGGGGAATGAACTGGACCGACAGCTTCGCGGAAGAATTTCTGCACTACCGGGGATACGATCTGTTGACTTATCTGCCCATTGTGGCCGGCTACGTGGTGGATGATCTGGAGACTTCCAATGCCTTTCTGGCAGATTTCCGGAAAACCCTGGCCGACCTGGTGGCATATAATCACTATAAGCGTTTCCAGGAATATGCCCACCAGTATGGCATGGGGATCCAGCCCGAATCAGCGGGACCCCATGCCGGTCCCATGGACGGGATCAAGAATTACGGATTCAGCGACATTGTGATGAGTGAGTTCTGGTCCCCTTCCCCGCACCGTCCTCGACCCCATAACCGTTTCTTTCTGAAACAGGCATCCTCGGCAGCACATATTTACGGGAAAAAGATCGTGGGTGCAGAATCCTTTACCACCATCGGACCCCACTGGAATGATGAATTGTGGCACGACCAGAAATCGGCCTTCGATCATGAGATCTGCGCCGGATTGAACCGCATGTATTTTCACACCTTCACCTGTTCACCTCCGGAGATGGGACTGCCCGGACAGGAATACTTTGCCGGCACCCACGTAAATCCCCAGGTGACCTGGTGGGAGCAGTCGGGGGCCTTTATCGATTACATGCACCGGGTGCAGTCGGTGGTGCAGGAAGGAAAATTTGTGGCCGATGTGCTCTACTACTACGGCGATCACGTGCCCAATGTGTTCCCCTTCAAGCATTCCGATCCGGCAGGTGTTTTGCCCGGTTTTGACTATGATGTTTGCGATGAAACCGTATTCCTGCAACTGGAGGCGGATGATGGTAAAATAGTAGTTCCGGGGGGAGTTGAATATCGCATTCTGGTTTTACCGGATCATCAGGTACTGTCCCTGGCCGTGCTTGAAAAAATCGAGGAACTGGTGCAGGATGGTGCCACTGTTCTGGGTCATCAGCCGGAAAGGCAGATCAGCCTGGTGGGAGGAAAAGAGGCACGAAATAGTTTTCGTGCACTGTCGGATCTTATGTGGGGGGATGCCAGCACCGGATCAGGTGAAAGAAACTATGGCGAGGGAAAGCTCGTCTGGGGTAAAACGGCAAGAGGATACCTTCGGTCACAAAATGTGCCGGTCGACTTCCAGGTAATGGGAAACGACAGCAAAACCGATTTCGATTACATTCATTACACATTGGGTACAAGGAATATCTATTTTGTCACCAACCAGACCACCCGGCGGCAAAAATTTAATGCCCGTTTCCGCGTTTCGGGGAAACAGCCCGAATTATGGGATGCCTTAACAGGGAAAATTCGTGAGGCCAAAGCTTTTAAACAGAAGGATGGTTTGACTACTGTTCCCTTGACGCTTGAACCCTACGGCGCGGTAATGGTGGTTTTCAACAATAAAATTGCCGCTGATAAACAGGGAGAAGGTGAGCGGAATTTCAGCGATTTTAAAACCGTGAAAGAGATCACCGGGGAATGGTCCGTCCACTTTGATCCCAGATGGGGAGGGCCTGAATCGGTACTTTTTCCTGAACTTTTGGATTGGTCGCAACATACAGACGAAGGGATCAGGTACTATTCCGGAGCGGCGGTGTATAAAAAGAGCTTTACCCTGGAACCAGAACTCCCGGAAGATAAAAACTACTTTCTGCAGCTGGGAAGTGTAAAAGACGTGGGCATTGCAGAGGTAAAGATCAATGGAACAGACAAGGGGGTGGTCTGGACCTCACCCTTCCGGGTCGAAATCAGCAATGAACTGCAGGAGGGAGAGAATATCCTGGAGATCAAGGTGGTAAATTCCTGGTACAACCGTGTGGCCGGTGACCAGATGTTCCCTGACAAAAAAACCTATACATCCACAAATATTGATTTAAGACATGATTTCAGGGGCAGACCCATTGAAACAATTCCCCTGGAGCCATCCGGACTGCTGGGGCCGGTAACTATAAGAAGCATATATGAATGAAAAAATGGAATCGCTTAAAACCATCTTTCAAACATTTATCAGCCTGATTGCTGCCGGAATCATTGTAGCTTTTACAATGCAGGCATGCACGGGCCAATCCGGGGAACACCTGGAGGAAGCATTTGTAAATCCGCCTGAATCTTCAAAACCCGGGGTTTACTGGTATTTCATGGATGGAAATCTATCCATGGAAGAGATGAGCAATGACCTGGAATCCATGAAGGAAGCGGGAATAAACCATGTGATATTCCTGGAAGTGGGAATAGGAGTTCCCAGGGGACCCATAGATTTTATGTCAGAAGAATGGCAGGACCATTTTGTTCATGCGGTGAGGGAGACAGAGCGACTGGGCATGAAAATACTCATGGGAGCTGGTCCGGGATGGTGTGGAAGTGGCGGTCCCTGGGTGAAACCTGAAGAATCGATGAAGCACCTGGTGTTCAGTGAAACCCGGATCTCCGG
>SBFL01000120.1 GCA_006227965.1 Bacteroidota bacterium
GGTTGGGTATTTTTGATTCGTTTGGCAAATGTTTGGCAAGTAGAAAATAAAAACCTCGTAAATACCTGATTAACAGATAATATACGAGGTCTTTCAGTACTCGGGACGGGACTTGAACCCGTACGGCCGCAATGGCCATTGGATTTTAAGTCCAACGTGTCTACCAATTCCACCACCCGAGCGGAATTAATACTCGAATAGGCCGTAAAACACGCAGTCCAACGTGTCTACCCCCGATAGCTATCGGGGCCACCACCCGAGCAGGAACAAAAAAACGCTGACAGGCAGCGTTTCTGTCGAGCGAAAAACGGGATTCGAACCCGCGACCTCCACCTTGGCAAGGTGGCGCTCTACCAACTGAGCTATTTTCGCATCTAAAAAATAACTTCAGAGCGCGTGGAAAATTCTTTTTCAGTGGCCCTCTACTCCCTCCCGATAGCTATCGGGATTATCGGGAAGCTATTTTCGCATATTCAAACCAACAAGTGTCCCTGAAGACGCGGATTGCAAATTTAAGACAATTCCGGAAAATCCAAAGAATTTTTTACGTCACTCCAGGCTCCGGTAAATAGCCGTAATGATTCCTTTTGAGTCAATAAAACCGGTTCCGAAATCAGCATCCCATTCTTTGGAAAGCCCAAGTTGAAGGGTTTCTTCCAGGGAGTTTCCGGCATCGAGGGCTTTTTGTACCCGGCTGCGGAGGGTGTCCACCATGTCCCGGTAGGCCCTGAGTGTCTCCCTGTCGGTAACGGGCCCGTGCCCCGGGATGATGCGCGTTTCTTCATCGACTATAAAGAGGGCCATGTTGAGGTTTTTCACAAAACCATTGATATCCCCTCCGGAATTCAGGTCTATAAACGGGTAGCCCCCGTTGGAAAAATTATCCCCCATGTGAATAACGTTGTCCTCCGGGAAGTAGATATAGGAATCCCCGTCCGTGTGGGAGTTATTGACGTGCATCACGTGCATGGTGCGCGATTGGTCAAGATGCAGGGTAAGAGTATCCGTAAAGGTGATTTCAGGCAGGGCTGCCAGCGGAGAAGCGGGGCGCACATTTCCATTTCGCTCCGAGGGGCTTCCCATCCGGGTCCGGACCGCTTTATGGGCGATCAGGATGGTACCCGACTTGCCAAAATTTTCATTCCCTCCGGTATGGTCTCCGTGCCAGTGGGTGTTGACCAGGAATTTCAGGGGCTTGTCCGTGATCTTACGGACTGCAGCCATGATCTTTTCCGAAAGGGGGGCGAACTGGTCGTCGATCAAATAGGCCGTATCATCACCAATGGCCAGGCCAATGTTACCACCCGCGCCAAACAGGACATAGATTTGATCTGCCACCTTTTCGCTCCGGATTTCGACATTGTCAAAGTTTCGCTGGGCGATGGCTGTGGAGAAGGCCAGAAAAAAGAATGCGGTCAGCAGGCGTTTCATGGTCAGTGGTTTTAGGATTGGTAAACCTTTGCAATACTTCCCTAAGGTACTAAAATCAAAACGCATTGGACTTCCGCCATGGCAATATTCTCAAGTGGCCCTATAGGCGGGCATGCGCACCTTCAGAACCCCGGCAGACAAAAGCGTAAGGCCCCCGGTTATAAGGATGGCGGCCTGAATGCCCAACAGGTCGGCAGCAACCCCGGAAATAACAGCCCCAAAAGCGTAGCCGAGGTCCCGCCAGAGCCGGAAAGTGCCGATACTCTCTGCCCGCTGGTCAGGAGGGGAGGCGCTGGCAATTGCCGAAAGGAAGGTGGGGTAGACCAGGGCGGTGCCCATCCCGACAACTGCCGATAATAGGGCCAGGATGGAAAAATTACTGGTCAGGGGAATACAAAGGATGGCCAGGCCCTGCAGAAGCATTCCCCAGAAAAGCATTGATTTCTTCGGAAAGTGGTCCGACATCTTCCCGGTAACGAGCTGGCCCAGACCCCATACGGTAGGGTATATGGCGGTGAGAGCGCCAATTTTTTCATTGTCGTAGGCAAAGGTGAGCAGCAGCATGGGAAGCAGGCCCCAGATCATTCCGTCGTTCAGGTTATTTACAAGCCCGGCCTGGGTGACCGAACTGAGGGTCTTGTCCTTAAAGCTGGTTTCCAAAAAGACATTAGCCAGTGCCCGGGTCTTGTCGCTCTTGCTTTCCTTCTGGACATGGGCCCGCGTATCCCTGACCCAGAAAAGGGTCAGGAAAAAACCAGTTACCGAAATTAGGATCCCCAGATAAAAGGGGTAGGGGACAAGTCCGTATTGCTCGGCGAGGTATCCGGAGAGAAAGGCCACAAGCCCTACGGCCAGATAGCCGGAAAATTCATTCAGCCCCATCGCCAGGCCGCGCTGTTTCTCCCCAACCAGGTCTATCTTCATCACCACGGTGCTGCTCCAGGTGAGCCCCTGGCTTAGTCCAAGGAGTATATTGGCGAAAACTACCCAGTTCCAGCTGCCGGCATAAATAAGCAAAAAGGGGATCGGGATGGCCAGCAACCAGCCTGCGAGCAACAGGTTCCTCCGCCCGAACCGGTTGGCGAGCCTCCCCGTATAGTAGTTGGCCAGGGCTTTGCTGAGGCCAAAAGCCACAATAAAGGAGAGGACAGCGCTGTGGGAGGTCACCCCGAAGGATTCTTCAGCGAACTGGGGGAAAATACTCCGCTCCAGGCCCACCATGCCGCCCACAAAGGCATTGATAATCACAAGCAGGGTGAATTGCTTCCAGTTTTCCTGCAGCCCTAACCGGACTTCATTTGGCATTTTAGATTCCATGATTTAAACGCAACTTACCCAAAAGGCAATTATCTGGGCTCACCTCCTGGCAGCGGCTCGCCTTATAATCCTTCATTTCATTTGCTGGTCCAAAAGAAACGAAGCAAAGAAAAGGACCTCTACGAATCAAGGCGATTTTTGGCAAGGCCAAAACCGCGGATGGCGCTCATCGCTCCATGCTTTCGGATCGCTTACGGGAACTGCACTTCCGCTCACGCCACCCTTATCGCTGCAATCCTTTCCGGCCAATAAATAGTTGTAAACTAAATGCTGCACCCTGCCACTGCCTACTACCAACTTTTTCCTCAGGAAGATCCCGTCTTCTTCGCCTTCAGCAACCTTTTGATCTCGTTCAGCTTCATCAGCGCTTCCACCGGGGTTAGGCGGTCGATGTCCAGGTGGAGGATCTCATCGCGGATCTGTTCCAGAAGGGGGTCGTCCAGCTGGAAGAAGCTCAGCTGCATTTCCTCCCCGGCAGTGGATAGGGTATTTCCCAATTCCTCGCTGGAATGGGATTTCTCGAGCTTTTTGAGCATTTTCTGGGCCTTGTTGACCACCGCCTGTGGCATTCCGGCCATGCGTGCCACATGGATCCCAAAGCTGTGGTGGCTGCCTCCCGGTTCTAGTTTCCGAAGGAAAAGCACCTTGTCTTTTAATTCCTTCACGGAGACGTTAAAATTCCGGATGCGGGGAAAAGTGGCTGCCATTTCGTTCAGTTCGTGGTAATGGGTAGCAAAGAGTGTCTTGGCGCGGGCCGGGTGTTCGTGGAGGAATTCTGCAATAGCCCAGGCGATGGAGATCCCGTCATAGGTGCTTGTGCCCCGGCCGATTTCATCGAGAAGGATCAGGCTGCGTTCCGAAAGATTGTTCAGGATAGAGGCGGCCTCGTTCATCTCCACCATAAAGGTAGATTCTCCCAGGGAAATGTTATCGCTGGCACCCACGCGGGTAAATATCTTATCCACGATGCCCAGGGTCGCGGCT
>SBFL01000410.1 GCA_006227965.1 Bacteroidota bacterium
TTAACACTAACTGCCTTTGCGCTGACTTTGGTATTATCAACTTCTGCAACTGCCCAGGAATTCAGCGGCCTGGACAAAAGCCCGATGGATATGGCCAGTTATCCAAGCAGCTACCGGGTTTCTGACAAAGCCGTCCGTATCACCTACAGCCGTCCTCAGCTCAAAGGACGTTCCCTTTCGGATCTCTGCCCTGCAGGGAAGGTTTGGAGGACCGGGGCCAACGAAGCTGCGGAAATCACCTTCTACAAGGATGTTTCCTTTGGCGGAGAGGACGTCAAGGCCGGAACTTACTCACTTTTCACCATTCCGGGAGCTGACCAGTGGACGGTTATTCTGAACAAAAACCTCAATCAGTGGGGTGCTTACAGCTATGACGAAGGCGCAGATGTGACCAGGGTATCTGTATCTGCCGGCGAAGGGGGTGAGTCTCTCGAAGCCTTTTCCATTGCATTCAAGGAAGTGGAAGACGGCGTACACATGGTAATGGGCTGGGACAAGACCCGTGTGGCGGTTCCTATAAGCATGTAAATACATCCTTTCCAAAGTATCCGAACCGGTGTCGATGACACCGGTTTTTTTGTTACCGCAACTGCAAGCTGCACAGGAATCCGAAACCAGCAGGGGGCCTCCGTTTCCATGGGGTAGATTCACGGGGCCTGATTTGCTTACCTCAATTATCCCTGTTGGCAGCCCCGGATCCAATTTTCCGGATCACAAATTCCACCCTTCTGTTTCGGCTTCGCCCCGCTTCGGTATTATTGGAGGCAACGGGTTGTGAAGCACCGTATCCCTGCCAGCGGATACGGCTTGTCGGCATCCCCAGCCCATTCAGATAAGAGACCACCGCCTCACAGCGACGCTCTGAAAGCCTCTGATTGTATTGGGCAGTCCCGGTGACATCCGTATGTCCGCCCAGGTGGAGTTCCAGGGTAGGGTCTGTTACCAGAAAACCGTACAGGGACTTCAGTTCCTCCTTACCGGAACCCGAAAGCCTGTAGGTATCAAACTCAAACAGAAGGGAACGAAAAACCTGCAGGCTGTCTAACCGGAATCCCCCCTGATCCATATCCCTCCTGGATAAGTCCGCAACCAGGTTGGGTTCGGGATGCTCCCTTAATTCGACCTGGTCAATATAGTAGTAGGCCCCCTTGTTCGAGTATCTCCTGGTCTCGCGGGTGCGTGTTTCCTTATTGGATCTGTCGTTCCCCAGGATCAGGTAGTGCTCAGACCCATTTGCCTGAATCTCGGTTTCCACCCGAATCCATCTTGAGGTGTCATTTATGAAGCCTGCGCAGCTTATCTCCTGGTAGTTGTAGGTGTTTCCCCGGATAGAATAACGCTTTCCCCGGGTAAGGGCCTTCTTCGTGTTCAGGGAAAGGGCGGCACTGCTGAAGAGGACCCCGAAATCCCGGATCGCAAAATCTGACCGTTCCGCCAGGCTCACATGGAAGGAAAGCAGGTAAGACATCCCTTTCCTTAAAGGAGATTTCAGCTTTACCTGCAGGTATTCCCGGTAATCCCCGGGCGCAAAGGCATAGAACCCTGCATATCCATTCCCCTCCAGGGTATACTGGGCACCGTTGAAGTTTTCAGGGGTACCCATATGCTGGGAACAAAGGTGAAAATAGTCTGTGGATCCATCCGTTGGGGTAGTCCACAGGGCCACATCATCTTTAAAATTCCCCAAATGCCTCGGACAGTTACGGTACAATTCAAATCCAGGATTGGGAATAAGGTTCTGGGCAAGCACTCCCAACGGGAAGAAACAAGCCAGGAAAACAATCCTTCTGCAAATGTGGGTAAAACCCATGCTCCTACGCTAATTTCCCTCAAGGTAAAAAATACCGAAAACAGTTCAGGCATTCCGGGGAATTCCCTCGATCAAAGGTGCATTATAGCAGACAGAAACCGGATTGGCAGTGGGTTTTTAAAGGTTACAGGTCAAATTTATAACTCACCCCGCCCATCACCTGGAATCCCTGAACCCGGAAATTGGCCCACCGCTGGTACTGGTTGTTTGCCAGGTTGCTGGCCCTGGCAAAGATGGAGAGCTGGTCATTCAAATGGTATCCCACCCGGATATTGGCATCAAAAAAACCGTCCAGGGTTACGATACTGGCTGGAAAATCCTCAGGAAGTGTGTCCTGAACCGCGATGGTGGAGAGGTCCTCCCGTTCTCCCACATAGAACAGGCTCGCACCAAAAGACCATTGGGTCCCGATCTGATAGTCCAGAAACAGGGTTGCCTCCAGGCTGGGCAGGTTCCAGGCCGGATTATCTGTCTCGGTATCGTAGTCATTCACCGTGGCATTCAGCCCAAGGGAGAAGTTACGGTTTACTGCCAGCTGAAGCTCTGCAAATAGTCCCAGGGTTCTGACATCGTCGTAAAACAGCCTGAAAGAATTCCCAAAGGCATAGCCTTCTTCCGGCCTGAATTCATTCCGGGGGTTAAGCAGGAAAAGGGGCAGGAAATTCTCGGCCCGGTAAGACCCCTTCAGATTGTAGCTCAGTTCCGGCAACAACTGACCCCGAATGCCCACATAGGCGTCGTACTGCTGGTCTGTTGGCATAACCATCAGGGTTGGGGAGAGGTAGGGATTCTCCCGGCTGAAATCGTAATAGGAGTTCTGCCTCAAACCGCCTTCCACCCCTGCGTAGGCCACGGCCGCCTCTTCCAGGAGCCTGTAGGAGGCCCTGACTGCAGGGTACATGTAAAAATTACTCTCGCTTTGCTCCGTATCCAGGCCATAGACGAGTTTTGCCCCCAATTCGAGCTTCAGATCGTCCTGGAGCAACACCAGGGAGGGTTGCAATCCAACCTGAAAATATCCGTACTGAACCCCCGGCTGGGGTGTGGTGCTGGTCAGGGGGGCATTGGCAAATTCCCCGCCCAAATAATCCAGGTCAACCGTAATGTTCAGGGTTTCCTCCGTTACCGGGAGTTCAAACCCGGTTTTTAGTTTCAACCGGTTTTCCGTGGATTCAGCGGCATCCCTGAAATGTCTGAAAGTCACTGCGGCATCGCTGAAATACGAATCGGAGAGACTCACCTTTCCTTTAAATTCCGCCTTTAAAAAATCCTGAGCCTCATCAATCCCCGCGATATCTGCCTGATCAGTTACCGTTTCCGGAAGCCCGTACCAGTTATACCTCCGGTGCTCAAGCCCCGCTCCGATGTTCCAGTCCCAATCCCGGTCCCTGCGCGAATAGGTAAGGTCCAGGCCCGTGTTGTAAAAATCGGTATCCAGGGGAGTCCCTTCGATTTCGCCCCGTGAGGAAAAATGGTTCAGTCCAATATCAAGGAGCTGCTTGCCCCGGTCAAAATCGAGGCTGGTATAAAAATCTGCCAGGGCATTGTTATAATTTCCAAGGCCCAGGGCGGTATATGTATTGTAGATCTTTTCGGGCTCGCTTCGCTGAACCGCTGCCGCCCGGCCCTTGGCCGGTGTAAAGGTCGAGGCCACGGGGACGGAAGATATACTGTACTGCACAGGTATCTTCCTCCCCACAATACTGTCATTGAGGGTCGGCAGGGTTTTTATCTTGAAGGCATCCGAAACCGCAGGGGCATAGGACCGGACCACGGTGACTGTCTCCGTACCCAGATCCTTTTCCTGGGCTGATACACTGACCGCGAATATCAGGGAGGCAAACAGGCTTATTTTACGCGTCGGGTTCATCATCGGCATTGCGTCTTTTAATTTCCTTCCTGGTTTATGGAGGAGTTTCGATCGGCTTCGCGTCCGCGAATCCGCAGGAGTTCGGTTTCTGCCATTCCGGTGATTTCCGGGAAGTCACCAAAATTAGCCATCACGTTCTCAAGGATGTAGGTAGCCTGGAAAACATCTTCCATTTGATAAAAGTTCTGGGCCAGCAGTATCAGGCCTTTTCCTCCCCACTCCCGATAAGCGGCATATTCCTTTGCAAGTTTTTGCACCGACGCATTTGAAGCTTCCAGGTCTCCGTCCTCCCGGGCAAATAAGGCAACGTAGTAAAGTGCTTCCGCAGCTGTCTCGCCTGCGGCAGTTTCCAGGAGCCCGGCATATCCGGACCTGGCCGTTTCCATATCCCCGGTTTCACGGGAGGCCCTGGCAATCATCAACCTGGCGTCCGAGCGAATCCGCTCGTCCAGGGAAGGGTTCTGCAGGACCTTCCTGGCATATGAGAGCACCTGCCCGTACTGCTTTTCCAGGAAAAAGGCCTTCATCAGGTTGGACTGGGCGAATGTCCTGTTCTGGGGAATATCCGCAACCGCCTCAAGCCGCTCGAGAAATGGGATGGCTTCAGGGTAGTTCTCATCCGCTATCAGTATACCACAAATCCGGGTGAGGGATTGTTCTGCAATTTCGCCTGTACCGGAAGCCGCTGCCGTTTTAAAATAGGGAAAGGCAGCTTTGGTTTTACCTTCAGCGTAGAGAAGCTCGGCAGCCCTGAAGCGGGCCTCAATATGGCGGGAACCATTTGGAAACCTGTCAAGATAGTTTGTGTATGCTTTCAGGGCCCTGGAAGAATTTCCCTCCAAACGTTGTTTTTCTGCGGCTTCAAAGGAGGCCGCCTCCAGCTCCAGATCACTGACTTCCACAAAATCCAGCCCCCTGACCCATTCGGCATAGGTATCCACTTCTCCAAGGTCCACATAGATCAGTTTTGCAGTCTGCACTGCCTGAGCTGCCTGATCACTTTCCGGATATTGGGCAGCCACCTCCCTGAATACTTCCAGTGCTTCCCGGTTGCGACCACTATTGTAATACACCAGGGCCTTCCTCATCATGGACGGGGGCACCAGGGAACTCATACGGTACTCCCTGAGGAGGCGGTCGTAGGTTTCTATCGCCAGGTCATCCTGCCCCTCCTGAACATAGGAATTCCCAAGTTCAAAAAGCGCATCGTCCTTCAGGCTGGAGGCCGGATACCCCCCGATTAAGGTGTTCAGGGCCTGTCTCTTCTCCCCTTCCCTGCCCAGGAAGCCAAGGCAAAGGGCTTTCTGATAATCCGCATAGTCTTTCTCCGGGCTCCCCGCTGACCGGGCCTCATCATAGGCAGCAATGGCGCTCCGGTATTCCCGGCTTACGAAATAGCTGTCACCCAGGCGCATGAAGGCATCCGACCTGGTCGGGCCTTCCTGCCCGCCCTGAGTGTATTTTTTAAAGTAAGACGCCGCGCTTCCATAGTCCCTTAACTTAAAATAGGTATACCCCAGCTGATAATCCAGGCTTTGATTTTCATCCAATCCGCGGATGGCAGGCAGTTGCTGAAAGCGAATGTAATCTGTCAGGGCTTCATCAAACCGATCCAGGGCATATGCCGATTCAGCGCTCCAGAACCGGGCCCTTGCTTCAAATACAGGGTCCTTCCCGGCATCGACTGATTTTCCGAAAAGGGAGTGTGCCTCTGCATAATTTTCCTCCAGAAAGAGCTCCACCCCCCTGTAAAATGCCACGCGCTGGAAGGTTTCCGCACTTGCATACCCCCGGTTGTTTTCAAGAAGTTCAAGGGCACCCCTGAAATTTCGGGAAGTCAGGTAGGAATCCACCAAGAGCTCCCTGATTTCCCTGGCGCGGGAATCTTCCGGATATGCCTCCAGGAACGAGCCCAGGACTTCAGGGACGGGCTCATAGGCATTTCCGATCTCGTAACTCAGACGGGCATAGTTCAGCAGGGCATCTTTCCGAATATCGGGGTTGAATTCCATGCGGGCCGCGTTTCGAAAGGCATTCAGGGCTTCCTGCTTCTTGTCGAGCTTCAGGTAGCATTCCGCCAGGTGGTAGTAGGCATTCTGGGCGACAAAATCCGCCCCGTCCACAATTTTATTGAACTGTCCTATAGCATTGGCGTAATCTTCCTGCCTGTAGTAGGCGTAGCCCAACTGGTAGTAATCCGTATTGCTCCACCTTCCTTTTTTACCCCTGTAGACCTCCAGATATGGAATGGCTTGCTGGTACTCTTCCAGGTTAAAGTAACTCTCCCCAATGATTTTGTTCAGTTCGGAAACCTCCCTTGGGTCTGCCTTCGGGAGTTGCTTCTCCGCCTGGTCTATGGCCTCCTGAAAGTTTCCCAGCTTGAAATTCATGTCAGCCTGGTAATAGGAAAGCCGTTCCTGCAGCAGCTCCTGGTCCGCAATCTGGTCAAAGCGTTCGTTGGCGGCTTCATAGTCATCCTGCTGATACGCGATATAACCCAGGTAGTATTTGGCCTGCGACCCGTATTCAGGTGAATTGCTGACCCGCTGCAGATAGGGCTCCGCGGCCTCGGGCTTATCCGAGTTGAAAAGGGCATACCCCATCCGGAAATCAAATCGTTCCCGCTCTTTCCGGTCCAGGGAGCCGCGGTCAACCTTTCCATACCATTTCAGGGCATACGGATAACGACCATTTTCAAAGTAATAATCTGCCACATCTGCAAAGGCCGAATTCCTGCGGGGAGAAGTAGGATATTGATCCACAAAGCCCTCCATAAGCCGGTCTGCTCCCAGCTGGTTGAGGCGGACAGCTGCATTGGCAATATAATAGGCACTGTTGGCCTTTGTCTCCGGGTCAGAAGTGGTGGCCATGACCCGCTCAAACAGGGTCTGGGCGGCCTGGTATTGTTTGTTGTGGAAGAGTGAAAGGGCCTGCTGGTAGTTTTTCTGGTCGTGGGAAAAGACCCTGCTTTCCTGTGCCCGGCCGGCAACCACGGCCAATAAAAGCACCATCAGTACGGTTAAGCTTTTTCGCATAGTGTTCTAAAGGGTGAGCGAATTTTGATTAATAACGGCAAATCCCTTCCCTCAGTATGTACGGTTTATCGAATTAAGGGAATTTTAGCACGGAATGGCCCGGGTTCCCGAGGAACTTTTTACTTTTATATCAACAAGGAACTTATGGCTGAGAGCGTATTATCACTTAAGGAGGTTGCGGTATACCAACAGGACAATATGGTGCTGAACGATATCAGCCTGGAGGTAAAGCCGGGCGAATTCGTCTACCTCATCGGGAAAACGGGAAGCGGGAAAAGCAGCTTTATGAAGACCCTGTATGCAGACCTCCCGCTTAGGGAAGGACAGGGCCGGATCGTGGGCTTCAACCTGAAAATGCTCCCCGAAAAAGATATACCCAAACTCCGAAGAAAGCTTGGGATCGTCTTCCAGGACTTCAAACTCCTGCCAGACCGGAATATCCACAACAACCTACTTTTCGTCCTCAGGGCCACTGGCTGGAAGGACCAGTCCCGTATGAAGATGCGTATTGGGGAGGTACTGGACAAAGTGGGGATGAAAACCAAAGGCTTCAAATTCCCGCACGAACTCTCGGGTGGGGAACAACAGCGAATTGCCATTGCCCGGGCGCTGCTCAATGACCCAGAACTCATCCTGGCCGATGAACCTACCGGAAACCTGGATCCCCAAACCAGTGTGGAGGTGATGAAGGTGTTACAGGAAATAAACAAGACGGGAAGGACCATCCTTATGGCCACCCATGATTACGCCCTGATCCTGAAGTACCCTTCAAAGACCCTCAAGTGCGAGGGAAACAAAGTTTTCGAAGTGATCCAGAAGGCCGGATAAGCCCGCGAAACCCAAGCTCGTATGATCTACAGAAAGCGACCGGAGCGGCCCGATTCCCAAACACACCCGCTTATCGGCCTGCTGCTTTTCCTGATCTCCATCCTGCTGCTGGTCATTACCGCACCACTGGGGTTTGTCTACGGGGTCCTTCACTGCTTGATCACTCGCGGAATCAAAGGGCTTGGGGAATACCTCCTGCAAATCGCCATTTCCATAGACCAGCTCGGGAACGTGCTGATGCAGCACCTGCTGAACCTTCTCTGGATCAATCCGGGAGGCGGCTATCCCTTTGGCAACAGGGACGAAACGATCAGCAGCGCCCTGGGTCGCAACAAGCGCAACGGGACCCTTTCGGCTTTTGGAAGAGGGATGGACAGCCTGCTGGACCGTATAGACCCCAACCACTCCTTGAATTCCATCGACTATTATGTAGAGCCACGCGGACAGATCATTGAAGCCGTGTGCTGGGTCTGCCTGAAAGAGGGCAGGATTTTATGCAGCCGGAGCGAAGGCAAGACCCGCTACTATATTCCAGGGGGCAAGCCCGAGGCGGGTGAAAGCGAAACCCAGGCCCTGATCCGTGAAATCCGGGAGGAAATGGGGGTCCGCCTTCAGGCAGGGGCCATCGAACCCCTGGGGGTTTTTGAAGCCCAGGCCGACGGCCACCCTCCCGGAGTACAGGTTCGCCTCAGTTGCTACCAGGCAGGGTATGAAGGTACGTTAAGGCCCGTATCCGAAATTCAGGAACTCGTTTGGCTCACTTACCGAGACCGGAAACTCGTGGCCCCCGTGGACCAGCTGATCTTCGACTTCCTCTACCAAAGGGGGACGCTTACCTAGAAGACGCAGACCCGATCTTTTTTACTATTTTGCGCTTCAAAATTTATATCCCCACATGGAAGTACTCGGAATAGACGTAGGCGGTTCCGGCATCAAAGGAGCCCTGGTCCACATGGAAACCGGTGAAATGCTGACAGAAAGATTCCGGATCCCCACTCCGAACAGCCGTAAACCAGCGGCCATGGCAAAAGTGGTGGCAGAGATTGTTCGTCATTTTGACTACAAAGGTCCTGTGGGATGCGGATTTCCAACCCTGATAAAGAAAGGGGTATGTAAATCCGTCGGCAACCTTCACAAATCCTGGCACAACGTCCATGTGGAAAAACTTTTTGAGGATGCTTGCGGAAACGACTTTACGGTTATTAACGATGCCGATGCCGCGGGGTATGCGATCATGAATTACGGGATCGGAAAGGGCATGGATGGCCTGGTGGTCATGATAACCATTGGAACAGGTCTGGGCAGCGGCGCCTTCCTGAACGGCAGGCTGATAACGAGCTGGGAATTGGGACAAATCCCCTACAAAGAATACTCCAAGATAGAAGACTGGGCAGCAGCTTCGGTCAAGGAACGGGAGGAATTAAGCTGGAAAAAGTGGGGTAAGCGGTTCAACAAATTCCTGGAACTGGTGGAACTAATCGTCAACCCTGATACTATCATTCTTGGAGGCGGCACCTCCAAGGATTTCGATTCTTATAAGAAGTACATCAAAATTGAAACCTCCGTAATCCCTTCGGAGCTTCAAAACCATGCCGGAATTATCGGGGCGGCTACAGGCTGTCTGGCCGACCACCCCGAACTCTATCTGGAGTAATCATTTGTCCGCAGGCTTCGCCCGTTTCCGATCCGATTCTCTGAGCAGGATTTTTCGCAGGCGCAGGTGTTTGGGAGTCACCTCTACATATTCGTCCTTCTGGATATACTCAAGGGCTTCTTCCAGTGAGAACTTAATGGGCGGAACAATGCGGGCGCGGTCATCAGAACCGGCCGCACGTACATTGGTCAGTTTTTTGGTCTTGGTGACGTTGACCACCATATCATCCCCCCTGGAATTCTCCCCTATGACCTGCCCTTCATAGATATCCTCTCCCGGGTCTATGAAGAAACGCCCCCTTTCCTGGAGCTTGTCAATGGAATAGGGAATGGCCTTGCCGGTTTCCATGGAAACCATGGAACCGTTCTGGCGCTGGGGGATGTCACCCTTCATGGGCTGGTACTCCAGAAAGCGATGGGCCATGATGGCTTCTCCTGCCGTCGCCGTGAGGAGTTGGTTCCTCAGGCCGATGATCCCCCTGGACGGGATGACAAACTCACAGTGCATCCGGTCTCCTTTGGATTCCATCTTGGTCATTTCCCCCTTGCGCATGGCGACCAGTTCCACGGCCTTGCCGGAAACCGTTTCCGGAAGGTCAATGGTGAGGGATTCCACGGGTTCGCAAAGTTGCCCGTCAATCCTCCTGAGAATTACCTGTGGTTGTCCTATTTGCAGTTCATATCCTTCCCGCCTCATGGTTTCGATCAGGACGGAAAGGTGCAGGACCCCCCGGCCGTAAACCGTGAATTTTTCAGCGCTGTCGGTGTCTTCCACCCTGAGGGCGAGGTTTTTTTCCAGCTCTTTTTCCAA
>SBFL01000241.1 GCA_006227965.1 Bacteroidota bacterium
ACTGTCAGGGGCTGCATCTGCAGGCAACTCAGTGCCGGTTATCTCTGCAAGGGTCGCCATTAGGTCCACCTGGGAGATCACTTCATCCGTTACGGATCCGGATTCCACATGCCCGGGCCATTTAAAGATAAAGGGTACATGATGTCCCCCTTCCCACACATCCCGTTTTAATCCGCGAAAACCGCCCATGCTAAAATGGCCGAACTTTTCAGCACGGGCGAAGGCATAGTGCTCGGGGCCATTGTCTGAGCTGAAGATAACAATGGTATTGTCTACCACCCCTTTTTCTTTCAGCGCCTTAAGAAGCTCTCCTGCTACATGGTCGGTCTGGACCATAAAATCTCCGTAGGCTCCCGCCCGGGATCTGCCGTCAAACTCGTCATTGGGTATGATCGGGGCATGGGGAGAGGGTAATGCGAAATAAAGGAAAAAGGGCTGATCTTCATCCTGATCCTCTATCCATGCCACCCCCTTCTTGCAAAGCGTGGGCAAGACCTCATAGGGATTCCAGCCTTTTAGGACCGGTCCCGGACGGAACTCCCATTCTCCTTCCTTGGTTTCAAAGCCAATGTTATGGATGTCCAGTTCCTCTGTGGGAACTTCCAGGATGCGGTCGTTCTCCACCCAGGCATAAGGAGGAAAATTGATGGTGCCGTCGCCGAAGTAGTAATCGAATCCGCGCTCCAGCGGTCCCCCTGTTATGGGTTTGCTCCAGTCAATGTCTCCCGGAAGATATACTTTTCGTTTCCTTCCCCACTGCATCACCTCACCCGATGGCTCATTTTTAAATGCCCAGTTCCAGCCCAGATGCCATTTCCCAATACAGGCTGTCCGGTAACCTTTCGATTTCAGTACCTGGGGCAGGGTTACATCGGTATCCTTAAAAAAGGGTGCTCCAAAGGCCCCGACAATGCCATGCTGCCTGCGCCAGTGATAGGTCCCCGTAAGCAGGGCGAAACGGCTTGGTGAGCAGATCCCCGAAGAGCTGTGCGCATCGGTAAATCGCATCCCTTCCGCAGCCAGCCGATCCAGGTTGGGAGTGGGGATCCTGGAATCCGGATTCTGGCAGTTCAGGTCCCCGTATCCCATATCATCCGCATAAATGATAAGGATATTGGGTAGTTCTGATCCGGGTAAATCGCTCTTGCAGCCATGCCCTGTCAGTAGTAATGCAAATGCAAAAATCAGAAAAATAGGTGTTGTCTTGATCATCATTTCTCCTGCTTGGGTTCATAATCCTGTGACCACCTGGGGTCCTCAGCTTCTCTGTGTATATGAGGAAATACCTCTTTCCACCACTGCTCATAGGTCCCCGACATTTTTTGAACGATCTCCGGGTACTCTGAAGCAAGATCATGTTGCTGAGCAGGATCGTGCTTTACATTATACAATGCCCAAAGACGCCGAGGATTAACTGCGTAATGGAAATCTGCCTTTTTGGAATAACCTGTACTGGTGCTTCCATCAATCACTCTCTGGAAGACACGGCACTCCCCCCTGCAATCATCTCTCCCGCAAGTCTGGCTTCTTACCAGGAGATAATTGTTCCAATGCACGGAACAGAAACAATATTTATGTGCTTCCACCTCCCCTTCCCCATCGGGCCAACGCCCTTTATGGCTGATTACCATACGGTCTGATAAAGCTTTCCCCTCTTCTGTAAGAAAGGGCAATAGACTGATGCCGTCCAGAGACTTTTTCATTTCCTCCCGGAGACCGTCCCCGGCCAGCTCTGCAAGCGTGGGCAACAGGTCCACATGGGCAGCCAGATCCTCAATATTTCTCGGCTCAAGTTGACCCGGCCAGCGCCACAGCGAAAAGGCCCGTGTTCCCCCGTACCAGGGTGTCCCTTTGCAGCCCCGCATACCGGCATTGTACTTGTCCACGCCCCAGGTTCCTCCGTTGTCATTGATCAGGATGACCACCGTATTCTCATCCAGCTGCAATTCTTTTAACTTTTGCATTAATCTTCCAATATTATCATCCACATTGGAGATCATGGCATAGAATACATTCCCGTCGTTCCTGTCGATGTGTTCCTGGGGTGCAATTAAAGGAGCATGGGGAGAATAAGTCGGGATATAACAAAAGAACGGTCCTTCTTTATTGTTTTCAATAAATTGAAGGGCTTCATCAAACAGGATGTTTTCCCTGAATCCCCTGGTCTGCCTTTCCTCACCGTTAAACAGCAGAACAGGATCGAAATGAGATCTCTGGGTATCATCGACCGAGGTTACCGATATATCAAATCCCCTTTTCTCCGGGCGGTATGCACCGTTGGAACCGAGATGCCATTTCCCGAAAATTCCCGTTGAGTAACCGGCAGATCTTAGTACCTGAGCCAGCGTTGTCGACTGCAGGCTCATTTCACGGCGACCGGTAACGGTGTGGGTAACCCCGGACCTGAATTCATGTTTGCCGGTCATTAATGCAGCGCGCGTGGGAGAACAGGAAGGGCTCACAACGAAGTTTGTGAAACGTACACTCTCATGATACAACTGATCCATATTCGGAGTCCTGAGGAAGGGATTCCCATGCGCTCCCAGGTCCCCATAACCCTGATCATCGGTCAGGATGAAGATGATGTTAGGTCTTTCCGTTGCACTGCGGCAGCCGGAAGCACAAATTGCTGCAAAAAAGCAGACATATACCATTGCAAGTCTCATTTCTTTAATGTATTAATTATAAATCCATTGGGCACAATCGATACCGCCTGGTCCCCGTCCAGGGACAATTCCAGCCGTCCGTTTTCTACTTTTCTGCCCGATTCAAGCAGCGCGGGTCCGTCCATGGAAATCTCATACAGGTCAACGCTTTTTACCATTTCCCAGCCTTCAGGCAATACCCATTGCCTGGCTGAGTACCCTTCCTTGCTGTATGCGATGATCTCTTTCTCCTTCCACAGTGCCTCCACAAAAACATTATCATCCTCCACCAGAATATAATCTCCTTTTCTGATGGTTTTTCTGCCAGCCACATCTCCGGCAATCAAACCATCGGAATAATACAACGATTCATTGATCAGTGCAAGTCTTTCATGCCGGCTCAGAAAGTAATAGGGTAAAGTCATGGTACAAAACTGCTCCAGGAAACCAGGCATATTTTCCTTATCCTTGATCCAAATCCTGGCACCGTGCATGCTGGATCCAAACCTGTAGTCGCTCATTTTCACATCACCTCCCTCTCCTCTTGACGATGCTCCACGGGCCGACAATCTTTCCGGTACCCTCATGGAATGTTCGTTACCCCGGCCCCACCAGGAATATCCCTGGAGTCCGTAATAGCCCTCCCCCGGAGGATGAGCCCAGAGTATGCCTTCCCCGGTTACATCAATTTCTTTATCCCGCCAGTATTTAAAGATTTTTCTTGCCGTTTCCGTCTCTTTAAACATATCAATGCCCCCGTTTTCAGGTTTGGCATGCCATGGGCTGAGCGGACGATTTTCATTTTTCCGGTAGGTTCTGAAATTATCCATATGAACAGTGTGCGCATCCACCAGTTCAGGCACCATCTCAATCAATCCGTCTATCCGTCTTTGCGCCAGCCCTTCTTCCCATTCCCTTGTGTAGCTTATTTCACTAAGGTTAATTTCACCTTCAAATCTCTCAAGCAGTATTATTTCACCATCCTCATCCCTGCTAACAATGTCTTTTTCAACATACTCATCCCACAAGGGGCTGTTTACGCGGGCCTGAATCATATCAATGTGG
>SBFL01000213.1 GCA_006227965.1 Bacteroidota bacterium
TATTACCGTTTTGACACCGAAGCAGCCCAGGCAGCCTATGATTCCTATGATGAGGAGTTTCTCTCAGCCTTCCCTGAAGGGGCATTTTCAGCCCGTCAAAGAAATACCCTCCAACGACTGGGTCGGGCCGTCATGGACAGTGTCTACCGCACGGGACTCGGGGACCTCGGGCCCCGTCCCCCTTCAGGGGATGTGTATCTGGTCAGAGACAACGAGGCCAGCAGGATGCCCTGGGAATCCATCAACCAGACCTCAAATCTGCAAGAAGTCGTTTCCCAACTCCTCCGTGAGAAAAGACTGGAAAGCTATCAGGACTCCTATCTGCCATTATTGTTAAGGGTACTCCGGCCCAATGTAAGCCTGGATACGCGGCTGACTGAAAAGGAGCTGGAAAATCGTCTTAACAATGTATCCCTGACGCGGGGCAGCGTGGATGAGGGCAAACTGATCATTGCCAAGGGGGAGGTGGTGGAGGCCGACAACCTTAAAATTCTGGAATCCCTCAAGGGGGAATATGAATCGGAGCTGTGGACGGCCAACAATGCCTATTTCATCCTGGCTGGATATACCATCCTTGTGGCCCTGGTACTGATGATGCTGCTGCTTTTCCTCAAGAAATACAGGCCGGCAGTTTACCGGAACAACATCAACGTCACCTTTATCTTTTTCAACATCCTGATAATGGTCTTTCTTACCACCCTGGTGGTCAAGTACGACGCAGACCTGGTCTATGTGGTACCCCTTTGCATCCTCCCCCTGATCCTGAAGACCTTTTTCGATGCGCGCCTGGGCCTGTTCGTGCACGTGCTGACGGTACTCATCCTGGGGTTCGTTGTCCCCAACAGTTTTGAATACATCTTCCTGCAGATCGTGGCGGGGATCGTCACGATCCTCACCGTTTCTCAGCTCTACAAACGGGCGAACCTCTTTATCTCAGTGGGACAAATCACCCTGATCTACATCCTCGGGTATTTTGCCTTCCACATCATCCACGAAGGAAACCTTGACAACGTGATCTGGGTCAATTTTGGGTTTTTCCTGCTCAACGGAATGATTACCCTTTTTGCACAGCCCCTCATCTACATTTATGAAAAGATATTCGGGATGGTCTCAGATGTTTCCCTTTTGGAGCTATCAGACACCAATTCGAAACTTCTCAAGGAAATGTCAAACAAGGCGCCGGGAACCTTCAACCACTCCCTGCAGGTGGCCAACCTGGCAGAGGCAGCCGCCAATGAGATCGGGGCCAATGCCATGCTGGTCAGGGTAGGGGCCCTTTACCACGATATAGGTAAGATGAACAACCCCACCTATTTCACCGAGAACCAGACCACCAATATCAATCCCCACGATGATCTCGACCCCAAAAGCAGTGCAGAGATCATCATACGCCATGTGATCGAGGGAATCGAGATGGCACGGAAAAACAAACTCCCGGACCGAATAATTGACTTTATAAGGACCCACCACGGGACGACCCTGGTGTACTATTTTTATAAAAAGTTCAAGCAGGAACATCCGGATGCAACCGATGAAAAGGATTTCCGCTACCCGGGCCCAATCCCGTTCTCAAGGGAAACCGCCATTCTGATGATGTCGGATGCCGTGGAGGCCGCTTCCAAGAGCCTTGTAAACCCTACCTACCCTATTATCGATGAATTCGTGGACCGCATTGTGGGAGGGCAGATGCAGGCCGGGCAGTTCCTCAATGCCGATATTACATTCAAGGACATCGAGTCCGTCAAAAAAGTTCTCAAGCAGCGCCTGACCAATATCTATCACCTCCGTGTGGAGTACCCCGAATGAGAAATCGCTTGGACTTGTAAATGAGGGCAGCTGACCCCTTTTTCATTTTTGGATAACTGGCACGAATCTTGATGTGATTTTGCAGGTAACACAGCGCGCTAACCCTTTGAGGGTATTACTCTTATCTCTTCGAACCGCAACGCTGCAAAAAATGAAAACGAGTCGTCTTCTAACTCTTTTAAGCCAATTATCTTTATTCATCGGACTCGCCCAGGGCGATGCAGAAAGCTCCTTTTTGAATCCGACAGTTTTGGATTCCCTTGCCCTTTGGGAGGAGAAGGTCTACCTGCATATAGACCGCACCCGGGCTGAGGCCGGAGAAACTCTTTTCTTCAAAGCATATGTCTTCAATGTTCCCACCGGGAATAGATTTAGCCCCAGCGGTGTGCTGAAGCTGGAGCTCAGGGATTCAGAAAATGCCCCGGTGACTACCCAGTACCATCCGCTGAGTGAAGGAGCCGGACAGGGAGTCCTGCGTCTTCCCAAAAAACTAAAGGAAGGCACCTACGAATTGGTTGCCTTTACCCGGTGGATGCAGAACTATGGAGAAGCCCAGTTTTTTAGAAAGGAGATCCAGGTAGGGCAGACCATTGAATTGAGGGAGGATACGCCAGACCCCTCGACAGGGCAGATCACCTTCCACCCGGAAGGAGGCAGCCTGCTGGCAGGGCTTCAGAACCGTCTGGTAGTTCATACCCCTGTAGCCAGGCCGTATGGGATGGAGGGGTATATCATCGATGAGGCAGGCCGCCCGCTGGTGCCTGTTCAGGAATACGGCAGCGGCTTAGGATTGGCCATCTTCAGGCCGGAGGCCGGCGTGCGGTACCGCTTACGTACCCATCAGGGCACCGAATTGGACCTGCCTGAAGTATCAGCCCATGGGTATTCGCTGAAGGTTAACAACCTGGAAGCAGACAAATTTCGCCTGGAAGTGGAGCCTACAGAGGCCATGCGTACCGAGCCTGTGCTCCTCAAAGGGGAACGGAACGGGAAAGTTTATTTCATTCATAAGCTGGAATTTGGTGAAGAGCCAATTGCTACCCTTGACATCCCGAAAGCCGGATTGCCCCAGGGATTTATGAAATTCACCCTTACCGGCCAGGACCAATCCCTTTGGACAGTGCGCCCTGTCTGGATCGACACTCCGGGGCTACTCAGCATAGAAGCGGAACCCCTCAATACTGATTACTCGGGGAATGCAGAGCTTTCCTTTAAGATACGTGTTACAGACCCTGAAGGGAACCCGGTGCAAACAGACCTTTCCATTGCCGTAGCACAGGGAAGGACCTTCGGTTCGGATGCCCTTCCCGCCTACCTAAGCCCGTTGGGCCCGGAGTTCACAAAAGGCGAGGCAAGGCAAAACCGTTTCCTGCAGGACCTGATGATCCAGATTATAGCGCCAGATCGTGAGGAAGAAACCCTTCCGGACGAAATCCGCTACCCGGTACAGCGCAGCCTGGAACTCCACGGTAGTGCCTACGACCTGTCCAATAACTTGCTGGCAGATACTGAGATCCAGATGCTGGCTACCTCCGATTCCACCCTGGTGATCCGGGAGACCAAAACCGATGCGGCTGGGGTTCTGCATCTTGAGGGCCTGAACGTGGTCGGGGAGACTGAGTTTGTGTTTCGCACTAAGGCAGAAGCGCAGGAGGAGCGACTGGTGAAGCTTGTCCCTGTTAGGCAGACTCCCATAAAGGGGGAGCAGCAGGAAGTGTTTAAGAGCAAAAAAAAAAAAAAAGCGGCGAAGCGGAATAAACTGGTCGAAACAACCCCCGGGGTGCCCTTTGATACGACAGGGGTGATCCAATTGGATGAGGCTACTGTGCACAAACATCGGGAGCAGCGGAAAGTGGTACCCAGCACTTATGGTATTGAACCCAATCCCTTTGATATTGTGTAT
>SBFL01000300.1 GCA_006227965.1 Bacteroidota bacterium
CCACATTTTCACCCTCGGTGTAAGGCAGGTTCAGGAACAGGCTGTTGTATACCTCGAATTTATTGCGAACTGATTTTTTAAATTCCTTCAGACGTTCGGCCTGGCTCATAATCTTTTTGCGCTTTTGGTTGCGGACCTGATTCTCCGGCCCAAATACAAAGTTCGGGAACGTCAATCTTCTGATGAAACGTTCCTGTATTCACAACAAATTAGAGGAATACGGTCACAAAACCAACAATTTGCCAAGAAAGTGGCAGATGCGCCCTGAATACTCCCGCTCATCTGCCCAAAGAAGCATGCCCTGCTTAAAAAGCAACACTCATAATACCGATGAATAAGGAGATCATCAGCCCCACAAAGGAAATATAAAATTGCGTGTACAGCCCCCCTACCCTGCCTTCTTCTTTGTAGGTATGTTCCTCGTACATAGGCAGGTATTTGAATATTTTTCCTTTGATATATATTCCCCCGCTGAATAAGCTTGCATCCTCTCCCTTGGATTTGAGGTACTTGATAATAGATATCGTTACATACAGGTTGTACCAGAGAAAACCGAGGGCTATAAATCCGAATATGAGTGGAGTATTCACGAATCAAAGTGTTTTCTTAAAAATACAAAATTCGATCAAATCTCAAAACAAAGTGGTGGTTAGATCCATATGCTATCCTTACCGTGCCTTCCAGATAAGGAAATGCATACATATATTCCCCAACGAAACTCCTTTTTTATCAAAAAAACCTCCTGTACTGTTCTTCCCGAAAGTCCATCACTGTATAATTTGGGTCATTCGCTTTCCGGGTTTTATATTCAGGTAAGCCACCGACTGCCCGATTCGCAGAACCTGAAGGAGCCGTCAGAGAAACAGTGGTAATCAGTCGGGGTGACCCGTCAGCCGCCGGTATCTGGAATTGATGGATACGGGGTACCCTATGCGAGATCCGAAGCATTCGGACCCCGTTTTCCCGCAGATGCCTCCTGAAAAGGTATTCCGGCCCGTTTTTACTGCTACCTCCCGTAAAGAGCAACTGTTCCACCCCGGGATACTTCCGAAGCAGTCCCAGAAGGTCCCGCAGCCGTATGTTTTTCATCCCCTGGTCAGAGGCATCGATCTTTTCCCTGTCTGCCCGGGCCACGACATCGCAGATACCTATCTTTCGTTTCCTCAAGAATGATTTTCGCTGTTCCACCGCCCGGGGCGAAGATTCATATGCCAGTTCCAGCCCGAAAATCCGGTCCAGGATCGGCCAGAGTTGCCCGTCCCGGCTTCCGTAACAAAAGTCGACATCTCCCTCCCTCAACAGGCCCTGCGTAAACCTGGGAGGCGGCAGCGTCCCGACAATCCAGCGGGTGGCCTCTTCGAAAAGGAAAGGTTCGTAAGGGTGTGTATGGGCAAACATAAGTGGAAGTCACTGTCCCGTAAAATTAGGGAAATCTCACCAGGGTCCGGGTGAAGCCAAGAAGTCCCATAATAAAAAGGGCAAAGCCCCTAATCCCCCGGTTTTAATATACCCTGTTTCACTGCAACGGCCCAACAGGTGGCAGGCCTTCGTGAAACGCTTCTAATTTCGTATATTAAAGTATAAACGAAAAAAATAAAGAATATGGGAAAAGGAGACAAAAAAAGCAAACGGGGCAAAATCGCCAATAAATCCTATGGGGTGCGCAGGCCTCGAAAAATTCGGAAGAAAACACCCGTGGAGGAAAAAATCTCCATTAAGGGAAAAAGCTGAACCCACTTGCCCTGACCTTCAAATGAGAAGTCAAATGGCGCAAAGCAACCGGCGCCGGTTGGACCCTAACGGATAAATACCGGCTGGTTGTCCTTTACGGTGTGTTCCCTGCTGAACTGATATCCCCCGTAGTCAAATGCCCGGATTTCCTCTAGGGTATCGGCTCCGGTGTCCAGGATGTATCGCACCATGGCCCCACGGGCTTTTTTGGCAAAAAAGCTGATGACCTGAAGTTTATCTTTGCTCCAGTCCTTAAACACAGGGGTTATTACAGGCACTTTAAGCTGTTTGGCATCCACGGCATCAAAATATTCGTTGCTGGCCAGGTTCAGGAACAACTCCCCTTCCTTAAGTTCGCTGTTCAGCTGGTCTGTAATGGCCTTCTTCCAGTATTCGTACAAATTCTTTTTTCGGCCAACGGTAAGCCTGGTTCCCATTTCAAGGCGGTAAGGCTGGATCAGGTCCAGGGGGCGCAGCACACCGTAAAGACCCGAAAGGATGCGGAGGGAATCCTGCAGGCGATCCATCTGGGATTCCCTCAGCGTATAGGCTTCCAGCCCCTGATAGACATCCCCGTTGAATGCAAAAACTGCCGGCCTGGCATTCTCCCGGGTAAAGGGACGTGAAAATTCCTGATTCCGCTGCCAGTTCAGGTCGGCCAGCTTATCGGAAATACCCATAAGCTGCGAAAGGGCTTTGGGCTTTTTCTTTGCGAGTACTTTATTGAGCTTTTCTGCCTGGTCCAGGAACAGTGGTTCCGAATACCGTTCTGTAGGCAGGGGAGACTCAAAATCAAGGGATTTAGCCGGGGATATAACGATCTTCATACTGCATTTCTTTGATTCCGGGCCTAAAAGTACAACGCAAATTACATTTTCCGTGCTCGGTTTCAAAAGACTTCCTTATAGCCCTATTGACCCGGTTTATGAATTCTGCTGTTGCCGGGTGTATTGCCTCCATTTATCGATACAGGCCGCCATGTCTGAAGGGATCTCTGCCTGAAAGAACATGTGTTTTCCCGTCTCGGGATGCGCGAAACCCAGGGTGCGGGCGTGGAGCGCCTGCCGGGGAAGCAACGCAAAGGCGTTCTCAACGAATTGCCGGTACTTGCTGAAGGTAGTCCCCTTCAGGATACGTTCCCCCCCGTAACGCTCATCGTTGAAAAGGGGATGGCCAATATATTTCATGTGCACACGGATCTGATGGGTCCGCCCGGTTTCAAGGCGGCAGGAAACCAGGGTCACATACCGGAACCGCTCCAGGACCTCGTAATGGGTGGTGGCCGGTTTTCCCTGTTCGCCTTCCGGGAATACCTGCATCTGGAGCCGGTTTTTGGGATTGCGGCCGATGTTCCCTTCCACGGTGCCTTTATCCGCCTCCACATTCCCCCAGACCAGGGCCAGGTATTCCCGCTCCGTGGTCTTGTCAAAAAACTGCCTTGCCAGGTGGGACATGGCGTGTTCCGTTTTTGCGATCACCAGCAGACCCGAAGTATCCTTGTCGATCCGGTGTACCAGCCCGGGTCGGTTATCGGAATTCATAGGCATGTTCCCCAGGTGGTTGGCCAGGGCGTTGAGAAGGGTGCCTGTGTAATTCCCGTGCCCCGGGTGCACTACCATCCCTGGCGGCTTGTCCACCACGAGCAGGCTGTCGTCTTCGTAAACGATATTAAGGGGTACATCCTCCGGCTGGATCAGGTATTCATAAGGAGGGTGTTCAAAAAGTACGCGTACCGTATCGCCGGGCTTGACCTTATAATTTTGCTTGACGATCTGATCATCGACGCGGATGTTTCCATCCCGTGCAGCCTTTTGAATTTTATTCCGCGTGGCATTACGGATGAGGTTCATCAGGAATTTGTCTACGCGAAGGGGTTCCTGTCCGGCTCCCGCCGTAAAGCTGTAGTGCTCGAATAATTCGTCTTCTTCCGGGTCTTCCTGACCCTGCGGGTCCCGGGTCATTCTTCAGATTGGGCTTTGATACGGGCTTCATCGCCTACGGTGCCGTTGCCACAGACCAGTTCTATTTTGGAGGTTTTCGGCAGTTTGTCCCCCGGGTTGATGTATTTCCCCTGGTAACGGATCCTGTAGACCATGTCCTTTCCCAGCTCATCGATGTAGGTAACCTCATCCACCTCCAGGCCCACGGCCCGAAGCATGGAAGTAGCATTGCGCCTGGTAACCTGAATGATATCCGGCACGGTTACCTTTTTATACCCGGAAGGGTTGACCGTGACATAAATCTTCCGGTTCTGCTTGACCTTGTTCCCGGCCGGCGGGTTTTGCTCTATGATCGAAAAACGGGGGTAGTCCGGGTTGAAGTTCGCTGAGTCCACCACTTCGTACCGAAGGTCGGCTGCAGCCAGCACCTCCCTCATTTCTGTCACCGAGAGCTTTGCCAGGTCGGGTACCCGCACAAAATCACCGTGATGGGTAGTGGATTTAAGCCACTGCAACACGGCAAACACCAACAGGACGCAAACCACCACGGCCAGGCCAAGCTGGATCAGGAATTCCCTGGAAGTCAAAAATTTCAGAAAATTTCGCATACTGAGTTCATCTACCGGACAAATATAGGAAACCCCTTCTTTTTTCTTTATTTTCGACCTGTTTATAACGCTCCTTTAACTTTAGCCCGGGTCCACGGATGAAGAAGAACATCGCAATCGTAATGGGAGGGTATTCCAGCGAATACGGCATCTCCCTAAAGAGCGGGAACACAGCCTACAAATGGCTGGATCGCGACCAGTATGCCCCTTACAGGGTCCTTATCGATAAAGAAAAATGGGTGGTCCTCGACGCAGAGGAAAGACAGTACCCCATAGACCGGCATGATTTCACCGCGGAGCTGGCAGGTGTGCGGTTGAAATTCGACTGCGTGTTCAACGCCATTCACGGCAGTCCGGGAGAAGATGGGCTCCTGCAGGCCTATTTCGACCTCATCGGGCTGCCCTATACCTCATGCGGGGCCTACCAGGCGGCACTTACCTTCAACAAAAGGGACCTCCTGAGCGTACTGAAGCCGAGGGGGGTGCACTGTGCCACCTCCTATCTGATCGACAGGGGACAGGAAATCCGCCCCCATGAGATTTTCCGGCGTGTGGGGCTGCCCTGCTTCGTTAAGGCCAACAGGGCAGGAAGCAGTTTCGGGGTGAGCCTGGTCAAGGAGGAATCCGCTTTGGATGCCGCCCTGCAGGCGGCCTTCCGGGAAGACGATGAAGTTTTGATCGAAACGGCCCTGAAGGGGACCGAAGTCTCCGTGGGCGTCATTCGATACGAGGGCCAAACCCGGGTCCTGCCAATCACGGAAATCGTACCGGATTCCGAATTTTTTGATTACGAGGCCAAGTATATGGGGAAATCCAGTGAAATTACCCCGGCGCGCATCGACGCCAAAACCCGGGAGGAAGTTACCCGTACTGCCCGATTCATCTATGAAGCCCTTAAAATGAAGGGATTCAGCCGGAGTGAGTTCATCCTGGTTGACGGGGTCCCGCATTTCCTGGAAATGAATACCACTCCCGGTCTTACGGAGGCCAGCATCCTGCCCCAACAGGCTCGGGAAGCCGGGATCTCGCTAACAGACCTTTTCGGGAGTGCCATAGAGGAGGCATTGGAGAAAAAGCACTAATTTAGAACCAAACCATCCAATTCATGAAACGGGCCATATTTCCGGGGTCCTTCGACCCGATCACCCTGGGGCACTACGATATCATTCAGCGCGGGATCTCCCTCTTTGACGAACTGATCATTGCCATCGGGGAGAACACCGATAAATCTTATATGTTCGACCTGCAACATCGGATGAAGTTTATCACGGAGGCCTTCAGGGATGAACCCAGGATCAAGGTACAGTCCTACAGCGGGCTAACCGTTGATTTCTGCCGCCGGGTAGGAGCGGATTTTATCCTGAGGGGGTTGCGGAACCCGGCAGATTTCGAATTTGAAAAGGCCATCGCCCATACCAACAGGAAGCTTTCTGAAATAGAAACCGTTTTTTTGCTGACCTCTTCCGGTAAATCCTACATAAGTTCCTCCATCGTCCGGGATGTAATCCGCAACGGCGGGGACTACACGGGCCTCGTACCTGAGACGGTACGATTCCAGGGGATTCCGGGAAAAAAGGACACATAAGGCATACGGCATTTTTGGATACCTTTGGCAAAGGATCCCATAACCCCTATAGATATGCCTGCCCGCCTAACATTTCTAATGTTTTTTCTGTTCCTTCTGGCCGGGTGCCGGGAAGAACCCCAAACCAGGGAGCAGGCCCATCAGACCCCTTATGAACTTGGAGACGGCAATACCACGGCCACCTACGGCCAGCTCCTGGAGTTCTATCGCGGACTTGCCCGGGAATTCCCGGAAATCAATCTGCAAACCCTGGGAGAAACGGACAGCGGGGAACCAATGCACCTGGTCACCTTCAACCGGGGAGGGACATTCAATTTCCAGAAACTGGGGGCGGAGCAGGTGGTGGTTTTGATCCTGAACGGCATACATCCGGGGGAACCCGATGGCATCGATGCGACCACCCTGCTAATGAGGGACCTTGCCACAAAGGCCGTGGAAATCCCTGAAAATGTGGTGGTGGCCAGTATCCCGGTCTACAACGTGGGAGGCGCCCTAAGCCGGAATTCAGGGACCCGGGCCAATCAGAACGGGCCCGAATCCTATGGGTTCCGGGGAAATGCCCGGAACTACGACCTTAACCGGGATTTTGTGAAAATGGATACCCGGAACGCCAGCACCTTTGCCCGGATTTTTCAATTGGTACACCCCCTGCTGTTCGTGGACACACATGTGAGCAACGGGGCGGACTACACCTATACGCTTACGCACCTGTTCACCCAGCACAACAAGCTGGGGGGGGCAATCGGAACCTTTCAGGAAACCATTCTCAGGCCATCCCTGGAGCAGGACCTGGCTGAAAAAGGATGGGACATCACACCCTATGTGAATGTCTTTAACCGACCGCCTGACGGAGGATTTTCCCAGTTCATGGACTACCCCAGGTACTCCACGGGGTACACGGCCCTCTGGAACACCCCCGGGCTTATGGTGGAAACCCATATGCTCAAACCCTATCCGGACCGGGTTCGGGGCACCTATGAACTGCTACAGAGCGTACTGCAGTTGGCCGGGACCCATGCGGATACACTTAGGAGCCTTCGCAGTGCAGCCCTGGAGGCCTACACCCCGGCCGCCTTCTATCCACTTACCTGGGAGGTGGATTCCACAACTTACCAGACACTGAGGTTCAAAGGCTTCCAGGCCGATACGATTCCAAGTGACATTACAGGCCGTCCCCGGCTAAAATACCGGCGGGATACCCTTGTGGTATCAGAGATCCGGTACTACAACCAGTTCAGGGCGGTGGACTCCGTACGCATCCCTGAAGCCTACGTGCTCCCCCGGGCGTGGAACCACATCCGGGAGCGCCTGGACTGGAACGGGATCAGCTACGGGGAACTGGATCGGGATACAACCCTGGAAGTTACGGCCTACCGCATTGAGGACTATCAGACCTACACCCGGCCCTACGAGGGGCATTATCCGCATTTCGGTACCAGAATCAGCCGTACCAGCCGGAAAGTCCGGTTCCGGGCCGGAGACCTCATAATTCCCACAAGGCAGGCTGGTGTTCGCTTCCTCCTTGAAACCCTGGAGCCGCAGGGGGCAGATTCTTTTTTCAACTGGAACTTTTTCGATCCCATCCTGCAGCGAAAAGAAGGGTTCTCTCCCTATGTGTTTGAAGAAACCGCCGCAGCCCTTTTAAAGGCAGACTCACTGCTCCGCGCGGAATTCGAGCAAAAGAAAATGATGGATCCTGAATTTGCGGCCAGCGGGTACCGCCAGCTGAATTGGCTGTATGAGCGAAGTGCGAACTACGAGGCGGCGCATATGCAATATCCGGTGTACCGCCTTGAGCAATAGGTTATTCCGTGGGGTGTTTGAAAAGGATACGGATGTTAATGTAGGAATTCTCCAGGGCCAGGCGGATTTTTTTAGGGCCTTTCCATTTGACTTTCTCGATCCCCTCGGTCTGCTCACCCACAAGCTCCCCATCGTAATCCGTCTTCATGGCATACCAGTGCACTTCCTTTAGCCTTAATTTACCCTTCCTCTTAAAGATGTGATAGGTAGTCCTCAGGAAATTCTCAATTGTAAGGTTTTGCACTCCGGTTTCTTCTTCCACCTCCCGAATGGCACATTCCATCAGACTCTCCTTCTTTTTGCACACCCCTTTGGGAAGGTCCCATTTTTCGTTCCGGTAAATGAAAAGCACCTTGCCTGATCCATTGGTCACCACTCCTCCTGCGGCCACTACCCGGGGGACATATTCCGTAAACTTATTGAGGATCTCCTCCCGGTTCGGGTGGTAGACATAGGCCTTTGGCAGTTTTTTCTTTCTCAGTGCCTTTACCGCAGCCAGTACCTGGTCACCGTTCATCATGAAATACTCGCCATCCCCTTCCGTCACGATTTTATCGGTGAGGATCAACGGCCTTTCATTCACAAAAACTTTATACATTTACGCCATGGTTTTGGACAAAGACACAGCCCTAAAAACAGCCGAGCTGTTATTACAAATAAATGCAATTAAATTAAAACCAGAAAATCCCTTCACCTGGGCCTCTGGCTGGAAATCACCCATTTATTGCGATAACCGGATTCTGCTGTCCTATCCGCCCATCCGAAATTACATACGGGAACAGATGGCGCGGCAGGTGGAGGAATTATACGGCAGGCCGGACGTGATTGCCGGAGTGGCAACTGGAGCCATTGGTATTGGCATCCTGGTGGCTGAACACCTGGGACTGCCCTTCATCTATGTCCGGCCAGAGCCAAAATCTCACGGGAGGCAGAACCAGATCGAGGGCTTTGCTCAGAAAGGCCAGAGCGTGGTAGTGATCGAAGACCTTATCAGTACGGGGATGAGCAGCCTGAACGCAGTGGATGCCCTCGAAGAGGCAGGCCTGAAAGTCAAAGGCATGCTGGCCATCTTTAGCTATGGCTTTGACCTTTCTGTACGGCGGTTTGAGCAGCGGAAACTGTCCCTGCATACCCTGAGTGACTATGAGTATTTGATATCCCAGGCCTCCCACACCGGATATGTAAACCAGGACCAGTTGGAAACCCTTAAATCCTGGAGAGAGAACCCACAAGAATGGAACCCCTGAAATGCATTTAGAAGCCCCAAAGAGCCACATACACAAGTCCCGCAAGGAGGTATATGAATTTCTGACAGACCTCGGTAACTTCGAGCACCTCATGCCGGATTCCATACAGACCTTCGAGGTCCTGGACAAGGATACGTTTCGGTTTGCCCTGAAGGGAATGCCGGAGATCGTCCTTACAAGAAAGTCACAGGACCCTTACGATAGGATAGTCCTCGGGGCGGCCAGCGACAAACTGCCTTTTTCACTGTCAGCCGACCTCCGGGAGGTAACCCCAGAAGAAACCGAGGTAAGCCTTAGTTTTGAAGGTCAGTTCAACGCAATGATGGCCATGATGGTCAAAGGGCCGATCACCAATTTCCTGAGAACCCTGAGCGAGAAGCTCAATGGGATCTGAGACTACGCCTCCCTGAGATAACGCACATCCTTAAAACCAAAAGCCCTGAGCTCCCCGTTTTCCAGGGCCACCTGCAATCGTCCGTCAGCATCCACACCGCGGATGGTCCCGACAAACCGCTCCCCATCCGGCAGGCCGAAGGGTACCGCCCTGTCTTTCAGGTAGAGGTTTTGTTCGTATTGCTCAAGCAAGCTACTGTAGGAGAGGTGAGACATCTCTTTGAAAGCTTGCTGCAAGAGGGAAATGAACGTCAAAAGCAACTCGTCCAGATCATAGGATTTACCGGTGATGTTCTTAAGGGAAGTGGCTCCGGGAAGATCCCTGAACTCAGTCTGGTTCACATTCAGGCCAATTCCGATAAAACTCATGGTCAGATCGGCACCGCGAAGCTGGTTTTCCAACAGGATGCCACATACCTTTAGTGGACCTGACAGAATGTCGTTGGGCCATTTCAAATAAAGTTCCGGGATCCCGAGAGATTCAAGCAGTCTGAAAACTGACAGGGACACCCCCATATTCAAAAGGAAATGATTCCGGGCTGGGAAGGATGAGGGATATATATGAGACACGATTGTTATTCAGAGAGATATCAAAGCCTTATTTGAACTACTTGATGGCTCCTTTGGCGAGAGTTGTTCTCCCAGCATTACTTGTTGTAACTTTGAAAAGGCGAAAATGG
>SBFL01000196.1 GCA_006227965.1 Bacteroidota bacterium
TCCGAGGTAGTGCTCCAGACCGGCACAAACCCCGCCTATATATTTGCGGTCGATGTCCCGGTAGAGTTTCTTTACGCGCTGACGGCGTCCTGTAGTGCTGGCAGCGGGACCGTCCTCAAAGATTTCTTCGTCTATGTGGTAGTCCTCGGGCTGGCCCATGATGGTGATGACCTCGTCTACCTCCTTCATGGTGATGACCTGCCGTTCGTTTTCCATTTTCTCAAAGAATAGCTCTGCTATTCGCGCTTCGATATCGGCGATGATTTCGTCGCTGCCTTTGGTTCCCGCGAAGGATCTTTTGATGGCCTCCAGATAACGCAACAGTTTCTGATATGCATTTTCATCGATATGAAAAAGCATATTGGCCAGATTTATATTTACAGTCTTGTTCATTTTACTTCTTTTTAGCGTTGGTTACCACGTTAACCGCCGTATGGAGCTCGTCCCAGGTGGTGTTGAGTTCTTTCAGGAATACCTTTCCGGTCTCTGTGAGCCCGTAGTATTTCCTGGGTGGCCCGGAGCTGGATTCTTCCCAGCGGTAGCCGAGTAGTCCCGCATTTTTCAGCCGGGTTAGCAGAGGGTAGATTGTACCCTCAACGACCAGCATTTTAGCGTCCTTAAGGGTTTCCAGAATTTCGGAGGCATACTTGTCATCCTCCCTGAGGATGGAAAGGATGCAGTACTCCAGGACCCCTTTGCGCATCTGTGCTTTTGTATTTTCTATGTTCATAATTATGGCTTCTTAGATCCCCTGCCGATGGGGGCAGGGGCCTGGGTTAACTGTTCGTTTTTTGATGGTTCATGATCATTGATTGGTTGATGAATAAACTTCCTTAATGGGTTAATGTAAACTGACGATACGATGCATTTTCCAGGAGTCGTTTTCCTGCTTCCACAGGGTGATGAACCTGCTTGGTTTCGATTCCGAATCCGGTTCCTGGCTGTTGTAGAATTTATGAAGGCCGATCTCTACAGCTCCAAACCCCTTTATTTCGTGCACCTCCACGCTTCCTTCAACCAGTTCCCTGCGAACCTTTCCGCAAATGTTCGCTTCGATGCTCTCTAGGATTTCGTCCTTTGAGGTGCTCAGACCGCCCAGGTCGTGGTAAAACTCCAGATTATCGCTGAGCAGCTTCGCCTGGGTTTCCATATCACAGGTGTTATAGGCTGTAAAATAGGAAACGTCCAGGGCAAGCACCGTGCGATACAAGTCGGAATCCCCCGGTACCTGTGCTGTCATTCCTGCCATGCCGAGGACCAGGGTGAGGCTCCATAAAAAGTCGAAGCGGTTTCTCATCGTATGAACTTTATGGTGAGTGGATATTTGAAATATTCTCCCTCATTGGTCCGCAAGGTGGCCAGCATGGTGTATACGATATTAACGATGAAAATGCCCAGTTCCAAGAGTCCCGTAAGGCCCAGGGGCCACCAGAGATGGCGGGCATCCCACCAGTCGCCCGGAAAATCCAGCCTAAAGGGCCAGGACCGGTCCCAGCTCCCCCATTCAAATACACCTCCTTCAAAAATGTTGGGGAGGAACCCGAGAAAGACAGGAACAGACACCATGCCTATGATCAATGCGTAGAGGGTCAGGCTGATCTGAAAATTCAGGGCCTGTTTTCCGTGGTAATCCACAAAGGCAGATTGCTTCCTGTTGGGCAGCCAAAAGACCAGGGGCAAAATGAACTGGCCAAAAGGAACAAAGAAACGGCCCAGGGTGGAACCATGTATCAGAGCGGACAGGTTTCGTTCGTGTTTGCTGATTGTTTCTGCCATGGCATAGTTGTTTCTTATGCAAATATATATACGAAAGAAGGTATTATGCAAAACATGGTACCATATATTAACAAAAAATTAACATATATAACCAGTGAGATTTCAATATCTTTAAGGTGCAAATACGCCCATATGTCCCTAAATACAGGCCAATTCAACACTTTTTTGTTCTTTAAGCTCCCTTCTGCCTGGTGGTGTGGGGTACGCCTCACTGAACTGGAAGAGAATCATGCAGTTGCTTCGGTTCGCTACAGGTGGATAAACCAAAACCCCTTTAAATCGATGTTTTGGGCCGTACAGGGTATGGCGGCGGAGCTTGCCACCGGAGCCCTGGTGATGCAGCAAATCCGCAAAAGCGGGAAGTCGGTTTCAATGCTCGTTCTCACTAACAAGGCCAATTTTCATAAAAAAGCCAGGGGGCGCATTTTCTTCCGCTGTGAAGATGGCCCGCAGCTGAACGAGGCTATGGACCGGGCTCTGGCCAGCGGCGAGGGACATACGGTCTGGATGAAATCCATTGGGACAAATGAAAATGGGGAAGTGGTCAGTGAATTTGATTTTGAATGGACCATTAAGGTAAAGGGTTCCGGATAGCTACCATGGGGAATACTTTAATAAAACCAAATAGTTTGTGCACTTATAAGGCGCAAGGTTATTGCATCCTGAATTCCTAATTTGAGATAGGGGGGGGTGGGGCCCGTCGGGCCTTTCAGATCTTTTGCTATAAAACCTGTAAATATTTCATTAAAACTTCAGCAAACATGAACGCACACGAGATCGATTACGAAATTTTCGGAGAGGAAATGCAGTATGTCTCCATAGAACTGGACCCCGGCGAGGCCGTCGTGGCGGAAGCCGGCAGTTTTATGATGTCCGAGCCCGATATCAAAATGGAAACCATCTTTGGGGACGGGTCTCACAAGGAAAGCCAGGGGGGGATCCTGGATAAGGTTCTTTCCGCAGGGAAACGGATTTTGACCGGTGAGAGCCTTTTTATGACCGTCTTTTACAATACGGGCCGGGCCAAACGAGCGGTGAGTTTTGCCTCCCCCTATCCGGGAAAGATCATGCCTATTGACCTTTCTGAGAAAGGAGGCCGGTTTATTTGCCAAAAGGATGCCTTCCTGTGCGCAGCCAAAGGAGTTTCCGTAGGGATTGAGTTTTCCAAAAGACTGGGACGTGGATTCTTCGGTGGGGAGGGCTTTATAATGCAGAAACTAGAAGGGGATGGTATGGCCTTTGTCCACGCCGGGGGTACCATGGCACGGAAGCAGCTCGCCCCGGGAGAAGTGCTGCGGGTGGATACAGGCTGCCTGGTCGGTTTTACACAGACGGTGGATTATGATGTCGAATTCGTTGGAGGGATCAGAAACACCCTCTTCGGGGGGGAAGGCCTTTTCTTTGCTACCCTGAAGGGTCCCGGAATTGTCTATGTGCAATCCCTGCCCTTCAGCCGACTGGCAGAACGGGTCTGGGCCGCCGCTCCCAAAGGAGGTGGTCGAGACAAAGGGGAGGGGAGTATTCTCGGTGGCCTGGGCGATATCGTTATGGGCGATAACCGCTAGCGAATGGAAAAGGAATATTTTGTTTGCAGGGTTTTACCTTTACAAGGCTTATAGACAACTCAGCCGGGCAGAGTTGCCTCTGCAGGAATTCATCAGATGTCCGTTGGACCAACCAGAGGGTATTTAGTAATTTAGGTCGTATGGACTTCAAATCACTTCTGGATTTTCTTGGAACCTTGAACAAAAATAATTCCAAGACGTGGATGGACCGGCACCGTAGGGATTACAGGACCCTGCGTGATGAATTTATCCAATGGCTGGACCAAATGGATGCGCGCCTGGCCCACCTGGACTTGGACTATTATCCCACTCCGGGCCGCAAGGGGATCAACCGAATCAACAACAACCTGCTTTACCATCCG
>SBFL01000268.1 GCA_006227965.1 Bacteroidota bacterium
TAAAAAGGTAAGGATCACCCCCAGTCCCACCAGGGGAAGCGCTATGGCGTTCATGCTCACCTTGAACCCCAGCAGGGTGATCATCCAGGCAGTGGTGGTGGTCCCGATGTTGGCCCCCATGATCACGCTGATCGCTTCGGCCAGCGAAAGGAGGGAGGCATTCGCAAAACTCACCACCATAAGGGTGGTGGCAGAAGACGACTGGATGACCGAAGTGATCAGGAACCCGGTCAGCACCCCGCGGAAGCGGTTGGAGGTCATCGTGGCCAGGATGGAGCGCATCCGGTCCCCGGCCAGGTCGGTAAGGGCATCGCTCATCTGCTTCATACCGAACAGAAATACCCCCAGGGCTCCGATCAATTGCAATATTTCTACAAAACCATACGCCATTTAGCCTCCACTTTACACGAGGGTAGCAGAAACCCCCTTAACATTAAGGTAACATAAAAATACCAATCTTTGTAAGAAGCCAAACCCTGTATATGAGACCTTTTTATATCCTCCTAGCCAGCCTGCTCCTTTCTATTGTCGTCCAGGCACAAAACCCCACTGCCGAAGAAATCCTGTCCCGAAGCATCGGGTACCACGACCCTAACGGGGTTTGGGGTTCCTACCAGGGCTCGTTTGTCGTCGTGATGGAAACCCCGGGCCAGACGCCTCGGTATAGCGAGATCACCATGGACCAGCCGGCAGACCGGTTCCGACTGCACGTGCGGCGGGGAGAAACAAAAAAGACCTACGAATGGAATGCCGGCACCTGCCACTTGAGCTTTGACGGAAAGACCGAATTTTCAGATGCCATTGCGCAGGAACACCGTCTGACCTGCGACCGGGCAGAGATGTACCGGGATTATTATTCCTACCTCTACGGGCTGCCCATGAAGCTGCGCGACCCGGGTACCCGGCTAGGCCCTGAGGTGAAAAGGCAGACCTTCCACGGAACCGAATACTGGGTGCTGGAAGTCCAATATGACCCGGAGGTGGGGCAGGACCTTTGGTATTTTTATTTCAATCCCGAAACCTATGCCCTGGAGGCTTATCAGTTCTATCACGACAAGGCAAAAAACGACGGGGAATACATCCTTTTAGAGGGGGAACACCGCCTGGGAGGAATGCGCCTGCCCAGGATCCGGACCTGGTATACCAACAAGGAAGAAAAACTCCTCGGAACTGACACTTTACAGAATTTATAGTGCATTTCGTCGATTAAATCCCTGCATACAGGCCCTGAGAGCATTTTATAAAGTACTTTCAAAGTGCGCAATGCGGGGGCATGACTACTCAACTTTTCGAACAAACATTCATAAGGACCCACGAGCTGGAGATCGGAACGTTTCGCTTTGATGAGAATATCGTGATCGGTCAGGTCCGGGAGGGAATGCAGATAAACCTGGACAATTCCCTGCCTCTTTTTGCGCTGGCCTGGGAACAATACAAAAACCAACCTGTTGTCTACATCTCGGACCGGAAACATTCCTATTCCCTTGACCCGACCATGCATTACGAGACCAAAAAACTGGTTCCCTTCATTGCCGGGTACGCCTGGGTCGTCTACGATGACAGGTGCGAGAAAGTAGCACGCCTTGAAGAGCGTTTTCTCGATTTTCCCACTGCAGTTTTCAGAAGCCTGGAACCTGCCCTGGCATGGGCCTGGAATCTGCTTCAGGAAAAAGAAATTGACTAGACCCACTTGTTTCTCCCCCCTGTTCCCGGAAAGTTTACGACCATTTTATTTCCCTTCTCCACCGCCAGTATGCCACGGGGCAGGATTAGCGATAGAAATTCATTTCATCCATGTACTTCCAGACCGCCTCGGGCAGGAGCGGCCTGATATTCTTACCTGCCCTGTGCTGGTTGCGGATAAACGTAGCTGAAATCTCAATAACGGGAGCATCCACATGATGAATGTGCGGATGGGTGGCGAGGTCATGGGGAATTTTACTTTCGGAAATCCTGGGGTATACATAGAGCTGGTAATACTCCAGGATGGCCTCATAGTTCTTCCATTTATGGAAGCTCTTCAGGTTGTCTTCCCCCATGACAAGGGCAAACTGATGGGCATTCCCGTGCTGTTCCCTCAAGTGGGTAAGGGTGTCTATGGTATAATTGGGCTGGGGAAGCCTGAATTCGATATCGGTAAGCTGTAATTTAGGATAATCCTGAATAGCCTCGTAGACCATCTGATACCGGTGGTGGTTGTCCAGCAGGCTCTGTTTCGTTTTGAAAGGGCTCCTTGGGGTTATCACGAACCAGACCTGATCGAGGTCTGAGAATTCGGCCATATGGTTGGCGATTATCAGGTGCCCAATATGGATGGGGTTGAAGGTCCCGAAAAACAAGCCGGTCTTTTTCATTTCCATTGGCTAGGAGGCAGTGTCCTTGTCAGGGTTCGGGGCGCCAACGTATTTCGCCACCAGCTGGTAGGCCTCCTCCAGGGCCGTATCCAGGTCGTAATTCTTAATGATCCTGTCAAACTGGGGGGCCGTGGCCAGTTCCACGGAGGCCTTTGCGATCCGCATATTAATTTTATCCTCACTCTCCGTACTCCGCTTCTTAAGCCTGATCTTGAGCTCATCCACACTTGGGGGTTTTACGAATACCGCCAGGGTTTGTTTGGGATATTTCTTCTTGATCCTAAGCCCGCCTGCCACATCGATGTCAAAGATCACATTCTTCCCTTCTCCCCAGAGGCGCTCCACTTCACTTTTGAGGGTCCCGTAGAAATTGTCACGGTAGACCTCTTCCCATTCCAGAAAATCCCCGTTCCGGATGTGTTGTTTGAACTGAGAAATGGTCATGAAATAATAGTGTTCCCCATTTTTCTCCCTGGGCCGGCGTGGCCGGGAGGTAGCCGAGACCGAGAAGGCCAGGTTCAGCTCAGGTTTGGAAAGCAGGTGTCTGACGATGGTTGTTTTACCACTGCCTGAAGGAGCTGAGAACACGATGAGCTTTCCTTCCTTCATCAGAGTACATTGAGGATTTGTTCCTTGATTTTTTCGAGTTCATCCTTCATTTGAACCACCACCCGCTGCATTGGGGCGTCATTGGCCTTGGAGCCAATGGTATTGATCTCCCTGCCGATCTCCTGGCAGATGAACCCGAGCTTCTTTCCATTGGACTGTCCGGACCCCATGGTATTTACAAAATACTCCAGGTGTTTTGAAAGGCGCACTTTTTCCTCTGTGATGTCGTATTTCTCCAGGTAATAGGTCAGTTCCTGTTCAAAACGGTTTGGGTCCACAGTCTCACGCAGTTCAGCCACTGCCTTTTCCAGCCGTTGGCGTACCCCTGCAAGGCGGTCCCTGTCAAGGGTCTCCACTTCTTCCAAATACCGCTGTAAAGTACGGATCCGGTTTGTAAAATCGGCTTCGAGGGCTGTCCCCTCTTCAGTCCGGTAAGCGTTCACTGCCTCAACAGCTTCCCTGAGCGCCCCCTGTATCTCCCTGAATTCTTCCGGGTCGATTTCTTCTTTTTCTGTGCGCAGGGTATCGGGCAGCCGAAGGGCCATTTCCAACAGGTGCAGCTCGTCCCCCTCGGCGATACGCCCCAACTGTTCCATATAGTCCCGTACGACCCCTTCGTTGATCCGTGATGAAGCTGCCTCTCCGTTGGCCTCCACATAAAGGGCAAAGTCGATCTTTCCTCTTCCGAGGGCCTGGGCAATCGTGTTTCGGAAGACCAATTCCTTTTCCCGGTATGC
>SBFL01000034.1 GCA_006227965.1 Bacteroidota bacterium
GGCTTTCTGTAGAAAAACCGCCTTTTCCTCAAGGGTCAGCAAGGGCCGGGTATCGTACCCCATAATATAAGGCAATGGGATATGACCTGTTGTAGGCAGGAGGTCAGCCATAAAAACCAGGGTTTTTCCCTTGTAGGGGATGTGCGGGATCATCTGTTTGTCCGTATGCCCATCCACAAATAGAATTCCAAACCCAAGCGGACTTTCCTTCTGGAAGGCCATGCCATCCCGGGGGATGAATTTCAGCCGCCCGCATTCCTGCATCGGAAGGATGTTTTCCCTCAGGAAGGAAGCCTTTTCGCGGGCGTTGGGTTCTGTCGCCCATTTCCAGTGGTCCTCGTTGCTCCAGAAGGTTGCATTTTTAAAGGCCGGCAGATAGCCCGTTCGTTCCTTATTCCACCCAATCGCTCCCCCGCAATGGTCAAAATGCAGGTGGGTCAGGAAGACATCGGTAATATCATCCCGGTGAAACCCGGCTTTCTTCAAAGAGCCATCCAGGGAATGTGGCCCCCAGCGGTGGTAATAGCTGAAGAACTTATCCGATTGCTTGTCGCCTGTCCCGGCATCTATCAGGATCAGCCGGCCCCCGTCTTCGATCAGCAGGCACCTGGCGGCAATATCGATCATGTTATTTGCATCTGCCGGATTGGTCCGGGACCACAGGGTTTTTGGCACCACCCCAAACATGGCCCCTCCATCCAGCTTAAAATTTCCGGTTTCAATCGGGTATAGGGTCATAGATGTAAGAATATGCCCCGAAAATACGAATTGAGCTGAAGCTTCCTAAGCCGGCACCCACTATTTTGACTGCCCCCTCCCGGCAGGGGAATCAAAACAATGTGGGATAGGGCGGTCAGATAGCGCTAAATCCCTATTTTTGGGATTCACCTGTTTGAAACAGACCAAATGATTGAACTCGCCGGCATTGTAATTCTTGGCATCGTGGCACAGTGGGTGGCCTGGAGGCTCAAACTGCCGGCCATCCTGCCACTTATCCTTATCGGCCTTTTGGTGGGCCCGATTTCCACGCTCTATACCGAGAACGGGAACAAGCTCATAGAGCCCATATGGAATGGAAAGAACGGGTTGTTTCCTGGAGAGGGCCTATACAATTTTGTCTCCCTGGCCATCAGCATCATTCTCTTTGAAGGAGGCCTGACGCTTAAGCGCTCGGAGATATCCAACGTGGGCCCCATCATCACCAAGCTGATTACTCTCGGGACCATCGTCACCTTCTTTGGCGCAGGTTTTGCCGCTCACTTCATCTTTGACCTGAGCTGGCAGATTTCCTTTTTGTTCAGTTCTCTGATCATTGTGACCGGACCGACGGTAATCACCCCCATTTTGAGAAACATCCCACTGAAAAAGGACGTCTCGGCGGTCTTGAAATGGGAAGGCATCCTAATAGACCCCATTGGGGCCCTTGTGGCGGTCCTGGTGTTTGAGTTCATCAGCGTGGGAGAGGGCCAGGAATACACCAAGACGGCCCTGGTGGAATTTGGAAAGATCCTCCTTTTTGGCTTCACTTTTGGCTTCACTTTTGCCCATGCCCTTGCTTTTGCGATCAAAAAGAACCTGATCCCGCATTACCTCCTCAACGTGGTATCCCTTTCCGTGGTATTGCTGGTTTATATAGAATCGGATGTCTTTGCCCATGAGTCCGGCCTGCTCGCAGTGGTCATTATGGGCCTGGTGATGGGCAACCTGAACCTTCCGAACATCAAGGAGCTCCTATATTTCAAGGAATCCCTGAGCGTGCTTCTTATTTCCATACTGTTCATCCTGCTGGCGGCCAATATCAACCTGGAAGACATGCAGCTGATCTACAACTGGAACACAGCCCTGTTGTTCGGCATAATCGTGTTCCTGATCCGGCCCCTGGGGGTGTTCCTGAGCGCTTATGGATCCGATCTTAAAGTTCGGGAAAAACTTTTTATAGGCTGGGTTGGGCCGCGGGGTATCGTGGCCGCGGGTATCGCCTCCCTTTTTGGCTCGAAACTGATCGCCAGGGGGGAGCCGGGGGCAGAATACATCACCCCCCTGGTATTTACGGTGGTGCTGGGCACGGTGTTGCTCAACGCCACCACGGCCCGTCCCTTTGCCAAACTGGTCGGGGTCTTCCTTAAGAAATCAGAGGGAATCCTTATCGTGGGATCTTCCATGGTTTCCCGTCTGATAGCACGCTACCTGCAGCGCAATAACCGGCATGTGGTTTTGATCGACAACAACCAAACCAACATTCAAAAGGCTAAGAAACTTGGGCTGGAGGCCCTGACAGCGGACATCTATTCGGACACCCTGATGGACAACATCGAGCTCAACGACGTGGGATACCTTATCGCCATGACGGCCAACTCGGACATCAATAAGTTCGCCATCGAGAAGTTCCGGGACCAGTTTGGAGAGAATGGCTCCTTCCGAATCCTTGACAGCGATGAGGTCGGGGACCCGGAAGTGGAGGCCAGGCAGGAGCTTTTTTCGCAGACCAACGATTTTGTCCGTCTCATGGAGGCCAGCCGTAAATATCCGGCGATCCATGAAATCCCCTTGAAAAATGAGGCCCATTTAAAGGAATTGATGAATACCATGCTGTCCGAAGAAGATATTGCCCCCCTGTTCATCAAATCCCCGGACGGAGAACTTCATATAATCCCTGCCTTTAGCCGGTCAGGAGAAACCGCAGGAAAGGGATACAAGCTGGTATATCTGGGGAAAAAAGTAGGTCCGGATTTGGAGGGCGATGAGGTTGTTTCACTGCCCCGACAGGAAGAACTCTAAACCCCTGCCAGGTGATATCACGGAGGCCTAATCGTTCAGTTTAAGGACTGCCATGAATGCCTGCTGCGGGATTTCCACGTTGCCGACCTGCCGCATGCGCTTCTTTCCTTTTTTCTGTTTCTCAAGCAATTTCCGCTTCCGGGAGATGTCACCCCCGTAACATTTGGCTGTCACATCCTTGCGAAGGGCCTTGATGGTTTCCCGGGAGATAATCTTTGCGCCAATGGCGGCCTGTATGGGAATGTCAAATTGCTGACGAGGAATCAGCTCCTTGAGCTTCTCACACATTTTTTTGCCGATGTGGTAGGCGTTGTCATAATGGACCAGGGCGGAAAGGGCATCTACCATCTGTGCATTGAGCAGGATGTCCACCCTGACAAGTTTCGATTCCCGCATCCCGATTGGTGCATAGTCAAAAGAGGCGTACCCTTTTGACACGGTTTTCAGCCGGTCATAGAAATCAAAGACGATCTCGGCCAGGGGCATGTCAAAGTTCAGTTCTACCCGGTTCTGGGTCAGGTAAGTCTGGTTGGTTATCTGCCCCCGCTTTTCAATGCAGAGGGACATGACATTGCCGATAAAATCCGCCTTGGTTATGATGGTTGCCTTGATATAGGGCTCTTCTACGCGCTCCAGGGTGGAAGGTTCTGGAAGGTCAGAAGGATTGTTGACGATCACCGGCGTCTGAGGATCTTTTTTGGTATAGGCATAATAACTAACGTTTGGAACGGTAGTGATCACCGTCATGTCGAATTCCCGTTCCAGCCGTTCCTGAATGATCTCCATATGGAGCATGCCGAGGAACCCGCAGCGGAAACCGAACCCGAGGGCAGCACTGCTCTCCGGAGTAAAAACCAGCGAGGCATCGTTGAGCTGAAGCTTTTCCATAGAGGCCCGCAGCTCTTCAAAATCCTCTGTA
>SBFL01000178.1 GCA_006227965.1 Bacteroidota bacterium
GTTTCACACAAGGTGACTGCTGTGGGGCGCAAAGGCAAGAAAATTACCGTAAAGGCCCTGAACAAAAAGCAGGAGGAAGTGGTCCTTGAAGGAGATTACTGTCTGGTTTCTGTGGGGCGCCGCCCCTATACCGACGGGCTGAATGCCGAGGCTGCCGGGGTTAAGATCAACGACAGGGGACAGGTGGAAGTCAACGGGCAATTGCAGACCTCAGCGGCAAATATCTATGCCATAGGGGACGTCGTCCGGGGGCAGATGCTGGCCCATAAGGCAGAGGAGGAAGGTGTACTGGTAGCTGAACGCATAGCCGGACAGAAACCCCATATAGATTACAACCTCATCCCTGGAGTGGTCTACACCTGGCCTGAGGTCGCATCGGTCGGGAAGACGGAAGAGCAATTGAAAGAAGCCGGAATCGCTTATAAGAGCGGGCAGTTTCCAATGCGTGCCCTGGGAAGGTCACGGGCCAGCATGGATACGGATGGTTTTGTCAAGATCCTTGCCGATAAGGAAACCGATGAGGTGCTGGGGGTTCACATGATTGGCGCCCGGGTGGCCGATCTGATTGCAGAGGCCGTGACAGCCATGGAATACCGGGCTTCGGCTGAGGATATTGCCCGAATGAGCCATGCGCACCCCACATACGCGGAAGCCGTGAAGGAGGCAGCACTGGCGGCTACAGACAACAGGGCGCTTCATAGCTAGGGAATCCCTCTGGTTTGGAGAATAGGTACTATCGGCTCTGGCCCCAGTTAAAATAATGGGCCAGCTGATCAAGCCATGCTTTTCCAACCCGAAGGAAGCTTTGGTAGAATAGAACAACCGCCCCTTTCATATAGGCCCAGACCTGGGCGAGAATTCCTTTGATCCATTCTTCATTCCGGTCGTACCACAGGGCCGTCCAGGAGCAGGCCACCATAAAGACAAGGGCACCCGTTATAGCCAGGGCAGGAGTAAGAGTGTGATGCAGGTACTGGTAAAGCCCCAGGCCTGTAAAACTTCCATAGAGTATGATAAAATGGATTACGTATATGCTCAGGGTATTCTGTCCGATCTTCAGGAAGAGTGCACTTTTCATAAGCCCCCGCAGCACCATGAACACGGCAAAGACCAGCAGCACATCCCCCAGGCGCATAAAAAGGTAATTATTGGAAACAATTTTGATGAACAGCTCAATACCCGAAAGCTCCCAGGCCCAGTTGAAAAAAGGAGAGGCATAGCGAATGAGCAATGTGCCTGCAACCAGGCATATGGCAATACTCTTAAGATACAGATTCCGATCGTTCCGGTAATTACGGAAAACTACAGAAAGGAAACCGCCCAGCAGGGTATACCCTACCCAGGGAATCAGGGTGAAAACAGACCCGTTTTCCTTCGTGAAATAATTCGCAAGAGCATCAGGCATCCAGGAATAATCCCAGCTCTTGTAAAGGGGTTCAAAAAGGAATAGTGCCATGCCGGAAACAAGGAGGAGGGGGCCCAGCAACCTGGTATTCCATCGGCTCGCCACCCAGTAGAACCCTATGACGACTAACAGGGACACCCCAATACAATGAAGTACATCTACCAGATAAAAGGACGGATAAAGAGTTCCCCGCAGAAGGCCAAAAAGGTTGGTCCGCAACAAATACCCGATCAGCAATAATTGGAAGCCCCGTCTGAGGCCTTTTCTGATCCGTGGATTATCACTGCCCTGCCGGGGCGCCCTCAAGAGCAGATAGGTAAAGATAAACCCGGATACCGTGAAGAAAACCGGGGCTGTAATCCCCCGGAAATAACGCCAGGTAGTGTAAACGGCGTTGGCGGGGTCTTTAAAAACGGGATCCAGCAGCCCATCGACAAAATGGCCCTGTAGCATCATCAGGATGGCCCAGGCCCTCATGGCATCTATAAAGTAAAGGCGTTCGTTTTTTGTAACCATGTTGCTGTTACCCTATATACTTAAAAAACAGTCCCTTTGGATGTTTCAGCGGGCAAAATTATAAAATATCATTCACCTGCGCCCGAATTATCCTAATTTCGTGCATTAAATCACCCGTATGTCATACATTCTTGCAACGGCCGGGAGCAACTCCTCTACTTCCATTAATTTCCAGTTGGTCAAATACACCGTAAGTTTGCTCGATACAAGGGAAACGGACCTGCTGGAGCTTGCAAAAACAGAATTTCCCATGTACCGGGCCGATCTGGAAAAGGCCAGGGGTATTCCCGGGGAAATATCGCAATTGAAAATCCGGATACAGAATTCATCGGGAATTATCCTGTCGGTGAATGAACACAACGGGAATCCTTCCGCATTTTTTAAGAATATCCTGGACTGGCTCTCCCGCTCTGAGCGTCATTTTTTTGCAGACCTCCCGGTTTTACTAATGTCTGCCTCGGGCGGCAGAAGGGGTGCATCTTCCTCAAGGGGTGTGGTGGAACAAATGATCCCCAGGTTCGGGGGTCGGGTAGTGGCCACTTTTTCCCTTCCTGGGTACCATGAGAACTTTGATCCGGATGCCGGTATTAAAGAACCCGGCCTTGCGGAAGAACACAGAGGAGCTCTTAATACATTTCTTTCGGAAATTTGAGGGCGCAATCCTAAAAACCAACCCTATGGAAGCTGTAAGCAAAGAACGATTTTCCGGAATGTGGGACGGGATTCATGTACACGGATACTGGCATACCCCGGCAGGGCCTGCAGGTTTGGTTGTCCTCGTTCACGGATTTGGGGAACATTCAGAGCGATATCTCGACGGAGTGGTCCCCTTTTTCACTTCCCGCGGACTGTGCTGCTTTGGTTTCGATCTGATTGGGCATGGCCGAAGTGGGGGTAAAAGAGGGGATTGCACGGGCTATGACCAGTTGCTCCATTTTGTAGGTACCGCTTGCCGGCTGGCCAGGGAACGCCACCCCGGACTCCCCCTGCTGCTTTTTGGGCACAGCATGGGCGGGAACCTGGTGTTGAACTTTGCACTGCGCAGGATGGGGCAGCCTGAGGGCATTGTCGCCAGCAGTCCCTATCTGAGGCTTGCCTTCAGGCCGCCTAAATGGAAATGGCAATTAGGAAAGTTCCTCGAACGGGTAGCCCCTCATGTTACAGTACCCGCAGGCCTTGACCCCAATGGGATTTCCAGGGACCCGCGGGAGGTCGCTGCCTACCAAAAGGATCCCCTGATTCACGACCGGATCAGCCCCAGATATTCCTTCCCGGTGATCGAAGCCGGAGAATGGGCGCTGGAGAATGCATCTGATTTGAAGACACCCATCCTGATCCTGCACGGGACGGATGACCCCATTATAGATCCTCAGGGAAGCAGGATATTTCACCAAAAAAATCCCGGGTCCAGGCTCGTTGAGATAGAAGGAGGGTTTCACGAACTCCACCACGACCTTGAGAGGACGGCCTACTTTGAGGCGCTGCAAGGTTGGCTATCAGCCAATTTTCCCTTCGGGACTGCTGCGGAGGACTGACCAAATACTTCATGGATTGATGGCGGATTAGTATGTACCTTTGTGCCATGCGGAAGCGACTAGCATCTCATATAGCCGATAACTTTCCTGAATTCACAGAACAACCATTCCTGCTGGCGTGCAGTGGGGGGGTAGACAGCGTGGTTTTGGCTCACCTCCTGAAGGGCCTGGACTTTCGTTTTGAACTGGCGCATTGCAACTTCAAATTACGGGGCGAGGAAAGTGACCGGGATGCT